>CAXTUE010000061.1:0-12987 GCA_964247355.1 uncultured Ktedonobacteraceae bacterium
CCATATTCGTGCGCATGTGCCGTACCGCCTCGATGACGGTGCCAGGGCCAGCCTCTCCCTTTGTACGCATCATCGCGGCACCCTCGCCGATACGAGGCAGTGCCTCGCCGAGGTCACGCGCTCCACACACAAACGGCACCGAGAACAGGTGCTTGTTGACATGATAGTGCTCGTCGGCAGGCGTCAATACCTCGGACTCGTCGATACAATCGATACCGATTGCTTGCAGAATCTCAGCCTCGACAAAGTGACCAATACGACACTTCGCCATCACCGGAATCGTTACCGCCTCTTTAATCTTGATAATCATATCGGGGTCGCTCATGCGAGCAACACCGCCCTGCGCGCGAATGTCGGCAGGCACACGCTCAAGTGCCATGACAGCCGAGGCACCCGCATCTTCCGCGATACGCGCCTCGTCCGCGTTCACAACATCACAAATAACTCCACCCTTGAGCATCTCCGGGAAATTGCGCTTTACCTGTACTGTTCCTGTCTGTTTTAGCATAATGTGTACTCTTTTCTGGCGTGTCTGCCACATATAACATACGAAATGTAAGGGAAACCCTTGCGGTCTTCCCGCTCTTACATAACCATTACATAAAAACGTAGCATACAATAGGCGAGACTGCTAGAGCCAATAAGCAGAAAATAGACCAGCCATTAGAAATTGGCTCCCCTCTATGTCTCTCTCTACTATAACAATCGTCGTGGGTGTCATCATTCCTATATTTGATACATCTTGATATAAAATAGACAGTGTGTCTGTAGGGGTCTGCATTCTATCACAGCCTCGTCGGCGATGCATCACTTAGCAAATGCGTTGAGACGTTTCATTCCTTCTGGGAAAGAGAGCGATTGTCCAACAGGGTGTGATAGAATACAGACCCCTACAATTAGCCTATCTTTTGATACAAGTCCATCAATTCAGGTACAACCTTGCCCAAGCCATGATGCTCAATCACCCAATTCCTTGCCTGCCTCCCACGCTCCCTCGCAATCTGCGGGTGTTGATAGAGATGCTCAAGCTGATCCTCGATCTGCGCGGCATTGTTCGCACGAACAATGGGTGGCGGAGCAGGGTACATAGAGTCATAATAGAACGGGCAGATAACAGGTTTTTCACAACTCATCGCCTGTAATTCACAAAAGGAGAGGATACCTAATTTGCATTGGCCTACTACAACATCTGCGGACGCGATGAGTTGCTGTACTTTGTCAGGCGGCACAATAGACAGAAACTCAAAGCGTTGACCATAACGCTTTTTGTACTCCTCTTTCAGCACACCCCAGTCAAGTAGCTGTACACGAACGGCGGGATGACGCGCCGCGAAACGCGCTATCCCTTCGATAGCAATGTCTGGCCCCTTAATAGGGTCTAGCCGTGTAAACAGTAAAATTGTCCACGGTTGAGCGATCCTGTTTTCTATTGCTACAAACCTGTTGGTATCAACGGGACCAGGAAAAAAACGGGCATCGGACCTGATTAACTGTACAGGCGCGAGCAGATCGGGCGTGATGCAGTGTACAGCTTGTGCGCGCTGAAAAATAGGTTTGAGTACAGAGCGGAAAAAGGGGTGAGTTGCGCGAAAACGCACATCGCTTCCATGACATTCTATGACAAACGGTATGTGGCTCATCAATCCCACGATTCCATAACTTGCCCAGAGAATGTGGACAAGATCAAAAGAGTCTTTGTTCAACATACTCAGTACATGCCGCAAACTCCATACACGCCCCGGCATGTTCGCCAGTTTTACAGGTAAAGATGCAGAGCCACCCACCAGACTCGGCTCGAATATCTTCACAGAATAACCATGCGAGGCTAATTGAGCACCATACGTTCCTGCCACTTGATTAATGTTGTAGATATAGAGAATGCGCATGATGCCCTCCTTGTATAACTGGCACAGTCTCCAGATGCTGCAATATCGCCGCATTCTTCCCACTTGGAAAATGTTGTTGGAGGACTTGATGGTAGAGGCGCAGCAAGGAAAACTTTTCCCTTCTCCAACAAAACTCTTGCTCCGAAGCGCGCAGTGCATTCTCACGCATTCGAGCAAGCCGTCTTGTATCCGCAAGCATAGCCTCGATTGTTGCAGCGATGGTTATAGGCTCTAGTGACGCAAAAATACATCCAACATCATGACCATACAAAATTTCCTCGACTGCGGGAAGGCGAGACGATAACACGGGCAGACCAGCCATCATATATTCAAAAAGCTTATTTGGTAAGAAGACATGCGTGTTCATCGAATAACTGGGAGAGGACATAATCACGCCTATATCAGCCGAGGCGGTCCATTCCAATAGCTCATTTTGCGGTACAGGTGGCAAAATTTTTAGTTGAGCACTACACCCCTCCTCCTGAGCAAGTGCTACGAGTTCCGCAGAAGTTGTACCAACATGCTTGCCCATCAGCACAACAACGATATTTGGACTTAGCAATTTTGTTGCTCTCACCAGCTTATCGAGACACCGGTCTGGTTGTATATTGCCCTGATAGAGCACGATGCGTGTTGCAGCATCCAATCCGAAATGCATCCGCAAACGATTACTTTTCGCGACTCTCCGATACGGTGGTGTATTGCGTACAAGAGCTACGTTCAAGACGTTGTAGCGTTTTTGCACTTCTCGCACAATCGGCGGCGACACAACAATCACGGCGGCACACCTCTGTATAATCGCCCTGAATACCAGCGTTATTGCCGTAGCTACAAGCCAGTTAACATGCTCTAACACATACAATGGCATCTCGTGCGCTTCAAAGATAAGCGGCTTATTCCGTAGCAGGGCCGCAATGAAACAGGGCAACAGCGCATTGTCGTTATGCGCATGATAGATATCGGCGGGAGCTTGCACCAGGTAAAAGACGCTGTAACAAAACTTCTCCAGCGACCTGAACAATCTCACTGGAAATTTTGTGGGTTGTAACCACTGCGGCCTGAGCATATGTCTCATGGATATGCCATACCTGTTTTCTTCTACAGGTGCAGTAGACTTGCTTTCAATGTCAACGATGTACAGCCGAAATCCTGCTTCAAGCAAAGCATTGGCAGCGCGTGCTACTCGCGGGTCGAGCCTCGCGACCCCACGAATATGCATGCAAATACACAGGTGTTGCGACCATGAAGTATATTTTTTCATAGAATGAAGACTCTCCTCTCATGTATTTCGTTTCGTTCTCATAACTGCAATAAAACTAAACAGCAACAGAGTAAGACAGAATAAAACAAACGCGCCCGTTGCAATCCCCAACGCCTCATACATGTTATGACCTTGAGCTAAGAAGCTACTTGCGACATACAGCCCGATACCTGCAATCAAACCAACAACAAAAATGTCTATTTCAAACGGAATAGGATAGATGCGCTGATTGACTACATAGGCAACGAGAGTAAGTATTATGTAAGCGAGCAGTGTAGACTCCGCAGCTCCCAACGCGCCAAATTGGGGGATAAGCAGCAGATTAAAGACAATGTTGATGACGGCGGCAATAGTGGTAAACAGCACTGCGAACCATGTTTTGCGTCGAATAGATACTCCTGTGTTAAAGAAGTTATAGACCGCATAGAACAAAATGGATAATGTAACAATGGGAATTACAGGTGCTGCCGAGAAATACGCGGGCGGAAAGAAAACATTAAAAACGACTGTGCTCGCCAGTGAAAGCGCGAAGGCCGATACAAGCAGGAGCATACTATACCAACGGAATATCGTTCGATACACCCGTGACGCATCGTCTCTCTTCGCGACGGCGAACATCGCAGAAGGCCATGCTAACGAGAAGGGCGACAAGATCACAACGCCCAGCAGACCACCCAAACTGTAGGCAACAGAGTAGCTTGCAACCTGAGCTAGAGACGCGAAGTGACTAAGCAAGTAGCGGTCCGAAAGTTGGAGTATCCAGACTGAGACGAAATTAGAGACAAGCGGCAAGCCGAATGACAGGAGGTTTGTAGCAATATCTCGCCGTATACGTAAGCCAGTACGCAGAAGTATCACAGGCAACGTACAGCACACTATAATCGCATATCCTCCCGCTACCGCAACAAAAGCACCATTCAGTCCCATATGTAGCAAACCGACACATACAATCGCTCCCACTAAGTTCACAAGCAAGTTGGCAATAGATAATAGTGAGTACTGGAGCGCACGGTTTTCAGCCCGTAGCCACGCTAGACCCGGAATGGTAAGATTTTGTAGCAGGACGATGAGCGCGGCCAGCCTCACTGAGTCAGCATATTTTGCCGTGTTCAGCAATACACTCGATAACAAGGGAGCAGTAAGCATTGCCAGCAGCGCAACAGGTATCGCAATCATTGACAACAAGATCAACACAGTAGACACGATAGCGCGCCTGTCTCGCCTGTCTTCATAGTCGCAGCTATACGCACGAAAGAACGCGTTGCCAAGCCCAAACTGTGTGAGTCCAGCCAATAGCGCGATTGTAGTATTGAGCACAGCGAACGCGCCGTAATCATCGCGCCCTAGATTGTGTGTCAAAAATGGCATGAGTACAAGCGATACAAGCGGCGATGCTAACGAGGCAAGCGCATAAATGCCCGAACTCTTCAGCAGTTGACCTAATTGTGTCGCATACGTTCCTGTACTCTCCCCACGCGATTGCGTCTTTCTAACGTCACCATATACTACTGGAAAAATCAGTGTCTCCACCCCGTCAATGAGCGTATATTCCGTACTCAGGGAAGATACTGTTGTGGTTGGCATAGTGACAGTATTCAGGTGCATCAATGTAGCCCATTGGTCGATACTTTTTGTTGGTAACATAAGCCGGGGGGCTATATCTTTCAGGAGTGCATCATCACGCTTGCCTTCGGCATTCGGCATCGCTTCTGCAAAGCTCTGTAACTCTTCAAATCGTGTAGGCTTCTTCCTGTAGCTATTTTCCTGTTGAAATAACATAGTAATCCTCTTCAAAATAAAATATTCACACCGTTCTCTCTGAGTGTAGAAGCGCATCTAGCCCCGACCAGTACGTTGCTCGTATCAATGTTCGCCGAAATGCTTCGGGACTGTGGTAGTCCTCGATGTATTTCCTGGCCAACGTGCCCATTTCGCGGCACAACGGTATATCGTGTAGCAGTGTAGTAAGTGCTTTAGCTGTTTGCTCTGTATCTCCTGCGCGCATCGCAATACCGCGTCCATTGGCGAGAATCTGAGCATTTGAGGAGGGTTGTGTAGAGGCAATCACAGCACATCCTGCAGCCATTGCCTCTAATACTGCCATTGGAAAACATGCGCCGCGCACACTCGTATATAAAAATATGTCGCTCATAGCGAGCAGGGCAAATACTTTGCTTTGAACAATATCCCCCCAGAAGATACATGTCTGCCCCAATTGCAATCTCTTCACATGATCTTCTAGCTGTCGACGTAGCGGACCGTCGCCAGCAATAACAACGGTGACACGCTCTTTTAGGTGATGAGACTGTGAAAGGGCCAGCGCAACACTTTCTAACGCAATGTCCAGCCCCTTCTCAGGTGCCAGTCGGCAGATAATGGCGATAACAATTGCATCAACAGCAATTTTCTTGCTTGCACGTAGTTCTGCTCTGGAAGCGGCATCAAGTACAGGATGATTTTCGATAGGAACCATACTCGCAAAGCGTACGAGACGACTTGCCGGAATTCCTAGTCGTGTACACGCCTCTTCCACACCATCACCCGCAATACCTGGAATTAAAAAATAGTCAGTAAGAGCAGCCGCAATCGAGGCTAGTAAGTGGAGCGAGGGCCAGTAGAATAGATAAAGGAAGCGCGACAGGTGACGGCGATACCATACTCTATTTTCAAGTATTTTTACCCGTTCGCTTCGATAGCTTTCACTATGTAGCAATGTCAGGTGCCCATGATCGATACAGACGACACGCACACCCTTTAACTTTCCAGCCACAGCAGCTAACGCGCCAGTAAAAACTCCATCTTGCGGCACAATAACACTATAATTGGAGCCACGATACATCAATGAAAGCAGTTTGCGACAGCCAGCAAAAACATGTAGCCACACCATCGGAAATTGCCAGTAGCCCATCTTCTTTGTACCAAATTGATGAACTATATAGTTCTCCACTCGATTGCCGACCGCATTCGTTAAATACTCGATGTGCCATATGTCCTTCATAACCTGCGCGACTCCGTCCAGCACAGTCTGCACTCCTCCAAGCACAGGAAAGGCAGGGACAGCAATACACACACGCGTGGAAGAGGATAAAGATTGTTTCGGAAATAATCTTGCTTGTACAGTTCGCAAAACCGTATCTCTATAGAACATCCAACGCGCAATGATCGAACGGCGCAATGAAGGTCGCGTTTGATACCCCCTCCACCGTGCAACAACAAGAACACAATGAGCACAATGCGTATGTCGAGTCAATCCCTCCAGGAGTTTTACCTGACATGCTAGTTCGGACGTAGTGCTTAAACGTAAATGCAGGAGATCGGGGTATGTCCAGTATCCTGTATCAAATTCAGGCAACAGGCTATGAATAGCGGCAAGAACGCGTTCTATCAGGCTCGTAACTCGCCCGTTCTGCATAAGAAATTGATAGTCATATATACAGAGAAGTGCAAAAATGCAACTACTAAGGTGATGGGATGCTGGATAGACTCCTCGCTCCTCGAAGAATATACCTTGTTCGCCTATTGGTGTATGTACGCCCCCATCAAGAATGTCTCGCTCAAATGTAGCGAGAACACGCTGAATTACTCCAAGCAAATTCTGCTCGTGTGTCAGCCAGTAGGCTCGTGTCAAAATCGCAAGTATGGAGCCTTGCGTGATCGCGGATAGCTCGCTTTCTTTGCTATCGCAAGAGAATAAAGGCCAACCACCAGCAGTCGTGCCTATTCTTTTTTCGTTCTCAACACACCATTCCACCTGCGCAAGAAATGTATTCCGGGCATGAATATCCCTGGTTCGGCAGTACTCATTCCAGCACGTCAAAGCGTATCGCGCAATGATTGCCGGATGATAGACCGCCGTATCTAAAAGGTACGGCATTCCCTTTGTATCAAAGGTATAGGTCTGCGGCATAGTAGTTGGAATAAAGTCAATAGGAAAAAGCGTCTCTTTCAATAGTATTTCGTAAACCATGTTATTGTCCCCCCTGTTTCGTAAATGAAGGTGATGATATGCACCCTAAAAGCAGCCATCCAATAGCCGCTAGCGGTGGCAATGTCCACGCATTGATACTCCAACTATTCACACTTAGGGCCACTACAGAGGCAATACCTCCGGTAAAAAGTAGGCGCGCAGCTTTGTCGTGCAAACTTCTATTGTAGAGTGCTTTCCAGAATGCGCAGGCGAGCAGGGCTAGAAAGACGAATAGGACAGGCAGACCAGCTTTGGCTCCAAGTTCGATATACGAGTTGTGCGGGTGAACAAGGAGAATATATTGCGCCGGGTCCCGGTAAGGCTCGGCGCGCATCTCGTATATACCAAAACCAAGCCCAATACCTGTCCATGGATGCGCGCTCATCACATTGATGCCCGTTTGCCATGCACCCATGCGCAGCGAAAGCTCACCAGGACCAGACGCATGCTGAAGCTGAAGGCCGAGTTGGACAGGAAAGAAGAGCAAACCTATGGCCACAATTGAACACGTCAGAACCAGAAGTAAAACGCGATACCACAGAGAATTTACAAGCAGAAAAAATACGACAAACCCGGTCAAGACACCAACCCACGCACCATTGCTGTAGGTGAAGAGCAGGGCAGGAAGCATCAGGAGAAACTCTAAGCCGTGAATAAGTTTGCTCAATAGAGTTTGGCTCTCGACAAACAGGCCCAGTGGCAAAAAGAGCATCATTGCAAGAAATGCTCCATTGTAGTTTGGGTCTACAAAGAATGAGCCGACGCGGTGCATGTTCGAGCCAGTCACGATCTCGTAGCTATCGGTCGTCGAAAGAAATTGGTCAAAGCGCGCTGTTCCTAATAGCGTTATGCCAGTAGTAGCTTGCACAATACTGTGGAGTGCTAGCATAGCACCCACAAAGGCCAGCATTTGCAAAACCCTGCGCATGCTGACTACATCCTTCGCAACAACAGTTCCCAGCCAAAAGCTGAGTAAAGCACCAACAATGATATTTGGGTAATAGAATACGGCGTCATAGGGTCGAAGCACACCTACAATCGCAGGATAGATAGCGAGTACAAGCAACGCGGCCCAGAGCCAGAACACGTCAGGTGTTTGCCAGGAATGCCGTGTATCTCGTAAGAGAAAAAACAAGATGAGCAATACGAGTGTTACAACAAGTGCAGGCAGGAGTAATCCCAGATACCAATCGACGTAGATGTGCAGAAGTATGACAACTATCGCTGCCAACTCATACACACGAAGCACCACCACCAGCAACAACACTGGTATGCCAAGAAGTATTGCCCATGCGTACAGACCAAGCACTCCTATAGCATAGCTTGCTACCAATCCGACAACAGCAGTAGTTATGATAAAGATTGCGGTAAGGGAAATATCTTCTCTATGTACGTTCCTTACGCGCTTCCAGTAGAGTTCAACTGTTTTCATACACGCTCTCCTCTTTCCACTTAATGTCGCCAGGAGAAGGCCGGGAGTGTTCTCGCTCCTTGCCGATTTCCCTTATAGGGAGGAAGTGGCACGGGAGTCATTGGCAGTACTGGAGTAACTTGTATAGATTTATTGATGCCATTGTTCTTTGTCCCGTTTTGTATTTGCTGACCGCTTTTTTGTACTTGCGAATCCCTATAACCTGTCTCTTTTTGTTTATCGCTAACCTTGTTTGCAATACAACCAATGACGTTTGCCCCCGATTGCGCTAAAATTGTTTTCATGCGGCTTATATTCTCTTTTTTCACTTTCGTCATGTCGGCGACAATGAGCGTACCATCAACTTTTGAGGCAAGAATACTTGTGTCTGAAAGTCCGAGCAAAGATGGTGTATCAAAAATAATCATCTCAATGTCGCAGCTTTCTACAGCGCGAAAGAAACGCTCCATCGCCTTTGAATCCAGTAGTTCAGATGGATTCGGCGGTAGAGGACCCGATGGCATAACGCGTAGATTGGGTATGCCTATATAATGCATATAAGGCTCAAGCGAGAGTCTTCGCGTCGCTTGCTGAGGCACTATTGGATTGACGTGAAACTGCGAGCGCGCAAAAGCCACAATAGCGTTGCTCAGACCCATCTTCTCACGAGGAAGTCCAAACTTTTCGGAAATTGACGGTTGGTGGAAGTTCGCGTCAATCAGCAATGTGTTTTTGCCAGCTTTAGCCATAAATACCGCGAGATTGATGCTCGTCGTGGTCTTGCCCTCCCGCGCTGTCGCGCTTGTAATGGCAAAAGAACGTAGGGGTTTGTCGATGCCTGAGAAGCCGATGTTTGTGCGTAGAATACGATACGCTTCGCTGTTTACATTTTGTCTTTGTAGCGAAATAATCTCTTCACCTCTCTCGACATGTACACGTTGAACGGTTGCTAACATAGGAAAGCCAAGCAGTTCTGAAAATTGCTCTGCTGAACGTACATGTGTGTCAATCTGCTCGAAAAGAATAGCGATTGCCACACCTAGCAACAGGCCCGCAATCAGCCCGATACCCGTGTTGAGCAGTATTTGCGGCTTTATAGGCTGCGATGCCGGTTGCGCGGATTGTGCAATGCGTAGATAATCACTGTTCTGGGCCTCGGACAACTCAAGTTGGGCCAGCGATGTTTGCCATTGACTGTAGTGTTGCTGTAAACCAGTGAGTTGATTTTGCGCCGCTGTTACTTGTGCTTGTTTTCCTCCCCCATTACTCATAAAGGCAAGCTGATTGCTGATGTCATTCATCTGCTGTTTGGTTGCGTTCAGGTCCTGCTGAATCTGCTGTTGCGAGCGCTTGTTGTAGAGCTGCGACTGCTGCAGTTGCTGTTTGATCAGCGTAGTGGCAACATCATTTGCCAACAATGCCGCCTTTGTTGGACTGGCATCCTGTACATCTATCTCAAAAAGTTGCGTGTTGAGCTTGCTTGTCGCGGTGACTCGCTTTGCGAGCGTCTCTACCGTTAAGCCTTTATAGTGTGAGGCCACTTCGCGTAGCACAGGGTCGCTTGTCGCAAGCTGCACCTCCGTCTGCACAAGCTGGTCACTTGCCATTAAACTGTTGTAGTCCGACTGCGTGTTGCTAGCGTGTAGCATTACCTGCACAAGCACGGTTGATTGATAGGTTGGTTTGATGTACTCGCTTATGCCGAACGTTCCAATACCTACCACTGCAAAACACAGCATAATCAGCTTCCATTGCTTCTGCACTATGGTCCAGAGTTGTTCTAAATTCATGTATGTTCGCTCCCAAGATAAAATTGAAATATGCTGGCACTCTTTCGTGTCACATGCCCCGCCGAAAGAAAACCTCTAGCGCGGTGCGTAGCAGAATAGAGATATCCAGCAAAAATGATTGGTGGCGGATGTAGTAAAGGTCATACTGCGATTTCACGAGTGCCTCTTGCTCCGTGTTTGTGTAGGAATGTTTTACCTGTGCCCAACCTGTAAGCCCTGGTTTTATGAGGAGGCGATAGCGATAGTAAGGAATTATCTTTTCCAGCTCAACCACAAATTCCTGTCGCTCCGGTCGCGGCCCTATCAGGCTCATCTCGCCACGCAGCATGTTCAGCACCTGCGGCAATTCATCCAGATGCGTTGCGCGCAAAAAACGCCCAACCCCCGTTACGCGCACATCTTTTTCTTTAGCCCATTGCGCCTGTCCAATCCGTTCCGCATTGACATGCATGGAACGAAATTTGTGAATATAGAATTTCTTGCCGCGATACCCAAGCCGCTCCTGATGGTAAAAGATGGGTCCTGGCGAATTGAAGTAAATAAGTAGAGCGACAAAAGGCAAAACACAGAGCAGTACAACTCCTCCTACACATCCAGCGACGATATCCATAGCTGTGTGCCAGCAGTTGTAGAAGAGCGAAGTTGTGCTTTCAGTCGGCAACGAGGCATACCACTGGTCTCCGATGTGCTCAACCGGCAGTTTTCCACATGTATTTTCGTAGACAACCGTCATAGGCGTAATAGTGATGCCTTGTTGAGTCGCTTCTAATACGCTGCGAAACAAGTCTGGATACTGCTCATAGCTGATCGCGGTAATGATGCTATCAATCGCTCTTTGCTCGATCAGCTTTTGCAGCGCATCTCGCCCACCCAAAATTGGGATGTCACCCTTGACCAATCGTACATCGGAACCCTCATGTATGTATCCCAGCAGTGTTGTTCGTGTCCGTCCCGCAAGTTGTAGTTCCTTTGTAAAAGAACTCCCCGCATCATTTGCACCGATTATGATCGCTCGTGTGCGTAACGGAGACAGAGTGATTATTTGCGCAAAGAGCACACGCCACGTACACAAAATTCCACTGCTAAGAACAAGAAAACTCGGCAACAGGGTAAAGTATGTAGTAGTTCGATTGCTGGCAGAAGGCCAGACGACAGCAATCGACAGAAGAACAGTAAGTATAAGTGCGAATACTACACTGCACACGCTCTGCAACCGGCTAACCGCATTCGTTAGTCGCTGCGCTTGAACAATTCTGGAGGCTATGCACCAGAAGAGAAACAATAAACATAGCCATGTTAGCTGCATATCCCATACGCCTGGAAAAGCTGACAATCGAGTAAAGAAGTGGAAGTAAGGAAATATCACCAGGGAAAATACCAATGATATGAGAAAAGAAATACTATCTCCACCAACCAGTAGAGCCTGTAATGCTTCTGACGAGAGTCGTCTTTGTTTATGAACAGATTTCTTCTCACCAGCTAGCCTGACGATGTGCTCTTCTAGCTCACTAGCCAATTGCTCTCGCTCAAAGTGTTGCTCAATGTATGCCCGTCCTCTTTTTCCCATTTCCTCAGCCTCTTCTGGATACTGTTGCAGGTAAAGAATGCCGTCCACGAGAGCTTCTGCGTTCTCCGGCTCTACGTAAAGCGCTGCACCCGCCTCAGTTACGGCAAGCTTTTTTGCTTCCCCATCAACTCCTAAGAGAAAGGGACGACTCGCTGACATAATTTCAAACATTTTGAGCGGCAGCCTCCCTGTAAATAAAGGCACATTGCGCATCGGAACCAGACATACATCCGCCGCCGCTAATGCAAGTGGAAGTCTTTTATGAGGTAGAGTGTCCAGAAATGTAACATTGGCTAGCTTACGACTGTGTGCCTCCGCGACTAAACCGGCTTTTTCAGAGCCGTCGCCTACAAAAAGAAACTGTATCTCTCCGTGCTCTCGCAACAAATGTGCCGCCTCAAGGACGGTGCCAAGCCCATGAGAAACGCCATGTGTGCCAGCATAGAGCACGGTAAATGTATCGCGCCAGCCAAGTTCCATACGAGCATCTTCTTGTGGCAAGGGACGAAACCGACTGGTATCGGCCCCATTTGTCAAAAGAAAAACGTGTTCGGGCGCGAGGCCACGCAAAATAAGCCTATCGCGAATGCCTTTCGATAATGCCCACACCGCACACGCTTTCTGGTACGTCGACCATTCCAACCATTCAGCCACGCGAATAAACAGCTTGTTGTGTACAGCATTCAATTGAATCGCAGACTCTGGCCAGAGATCGGACACCATGAAAATAAAGGGGCATCGCTTCAACCATGCTAGCAGACGACCCGCAATCGCATCGAAAAGCGGCGGAGATTGTACTATGAGCAGGTCTTGTCCCCCAATCGCTCTTGCTCCCAGTAGCGGTGCAAGACATGAAAACTAAAGCTGCGCCAGCAGACGACGCGCAAATCCCTTATGTGGTGCGATATAACTCCATACTCGCACCACACGTACGCCTTCTAACTCCTCTCGCTGCATCAGTCTATTTCGATAGGGATGCGGCACAACGCCCGTTGGATAATTGGGAAATGTCGTCAAAACGGTAACGATATGTCCTCGCTTGACAAGCCTCTGCGCGTTTTCACTTATGCGTACCTGTGCCGCCCCTTTTTCGGGCGGATAATAC
>CAXTUE010000062.1:0-6581 GCA_964247355.1 uncultured Ktedonobacteraceae bacterium
AGAGAGCGGCAGAGTCATCCGTGAGATGGCAAGTTGTGGAGCGCAGAGTATCGCCGTTGACGAGTGTATGGCATTGGATGTTGTAGGCGAGGTCGCACAGGCTCATCATATCGGTTTTATTGGCAACCTGCATGTCACGAACGCACTCTTTGAAGAAACCGAAGCCATAAGTGCGGATGTACGGCGTTGCATGACCAATGGACAACGTTTCCCCGGCTACGTCTTCGGCTTAGGTGGCCCATTAACACAACACGTTTCTCTGGCACGTATGCAAGAAATGGTCACAGAGTATCAAACGCATCGCTAAAAGGAGTCTTACATGCCTCTTGCATCTTCAGCACAACCCGATGAGAAAGAAGGATTGTTGCACCGTCTCTGGCTCTACACGAACTATGACTGCAATCTTTCTTGTAGTTATTGCGTTGCTGAATCTTTTGTTGGGGCAGAACGTCGTGGTCTGACGCTACAACAGGTTGTTTTACTTATCGACGAAGCGGTCGAACTGGGCATGACGGAACTCTTTCTTACGGGCGGCGAACCATTTATTCTGCATGATATCTTCTCGATGCTGTCTTACGGCCTTGAACGTATGCATGTGACGGTGCTAAGCAACGGCATTCTGCTCAAAGGAATGCGCTTGAAGCAGTTAGAGCAGTTGCCACACCGGGAGCAGCTTACGGTTCAAATCAGTCTGGACGGTTCAAACGCGGCTACCCATGATTTCTATCGAGGCGCGGGTAGCTGGCAGAAGGCGATAGACGCTATCGAGCGGCTCAAAGCTGCTGGTTTTCATGTGCGATTGGGAACGACGCAAACGACTGAGAACAGTTTCGACCTTACAGCTATGTGCCAATTGCATCGTTCGCTTGGCATACCTGATGAAGACCACATCATTCGTTCGCTTGTGCGGCGCGGCTTCTCCGCGAAAGGTATGGCGGTTTCGTTGCCCGCGCTTGAGCCAGAAGTGACGGTGAACCGCGATGGTGTCTACTGGCATCCCGTCGCGACCGATCCCGACCTGCTCATCTCTCCTGACATCTTCCCACTGCACAACGCGGTGGAGCAAATAGCCGCCATACGCGAGTCTCTGTTGCTCGTCACAGGAGGGGCGGCAAGTCGTTTCCGTTGAGGATAAGCATGAAGCCTCCGTGCGAGGCTACGACATAGAAAAATAGTATCCATTCTAGTTATGAGAAAGAGTGTTGGGACACCAACGCTCTTTCTCTAAGTTGACAACAGACATCCCATGCTATTAGAATGTAAGTGTGTAACAAACACTATATCCCCCTGACCGTTCTCACCCTTTATTGGGTATAACACTAGAGTTGTGTAACATGGCAGTAGGCGTAGATGATAGTACATATGATAATACGGCAACAAATTCTGTCCCTGCTGTGTTTGTCAAGGATGTAAGTTTCTTTTTAAAGGGCAAGCTGTACGTGTAAAAATACGTACCCTAGGTCGTGATTAAGTGCGTTACGATAGTACATGGAAGCTGTAAAAACATAGTACGAGGTTGGAAATAAAGAACTTCTTACCACATAGAAGCAAGATGTTATTCGTCTCTGTCTCTATATGTTTTTTCCTTCCTTACCTCATCGCTATGCTGCCAGGCATGTTCTACATGAGCGCTTTTTAGAACTGGCTACCTCTTGTGCCAGACTTGTCACACATTCACATGCACCAAAGGAACTCGTGGAAATAGAGCAAAACATACGTAAGTTTGCTGCTTCGCTCGAACAGCATGTGAGAAGTTTTAATCAAGATACATACTAGATGCTTCCTTCCACGATGTAGGTGCCTCATGGCCGAGTGCGAAGAGATAGCTATATAACCATTTATGGTGAAGGCTTTTATACGAGTACTTTCTCTTTAACTGGCCGGAGTTGCTTCTGAGTAACAATGGTTTTGCTTACTTCTCCGTGATATTCTTTCGTGAAGAGTGTGGAGATTTTTTTGCGGAAAATTTGTACCAATACTTTTATCCCATCTTTAAACGTATTAAGCTTTGTATCGCCAGCACGAATTCTATATTTGATGGGAACTTCTGAACAGTTGAAACCTCGGAGGTGTACCTCGAGCTTTAACTCTTGAGAGAAAGCCATTCCAGACGACCTGACATCTAACATATCCCAAATTTCTCTGCGGAAAATCCACATTCCAGATAGAGAGTCAACAAATGGTGAATGAAACAGAAGTTTGGTAATTGTTGTGAATGCTCTATTCCCCAAAATATGACTCAGGGTCATTGTTTCAAGATTAACGTGCTTTAGTCTGTTCGTACTAATAAAATCCAAATCTTCCTTCTCCATTTTTTTTGATGATTTCTGGTACATCTTTTAATGGATAGGTATAATCAGCATCAGCAGTAACGATAATATCGCCAGATGCATTTGCAAAACCAGCTTTATACGCGTTTCCATATCCTTTAATAGGCTGAATAAGAACCGTTGCGCCGTGTTGTAGTGCAATAGCGCGTGTTTTATCTTTTGATCCATTATCAATGACCAGGACTTCAGTTTCATAACCCATATCCATAAGTGTGCTTATCGGTATCTCTTCAATGACAAGTCCAATTCCTTGTTCTTCGTTCAATGCCGGTATGACAACTGTTATTTTCTTCATCTTATTTTTCTCCTTCTGCCTGACGATTTTACGTGTCGAGGCATTTCCCATCCACCACGAAGCGAATAAAGATATAACTATTTCGCACTTCCATATCATGATAAATGATGTATTTTTCGTTTTCAATACTCATACGTAAGAAAATATTATTAGAAGTAGTGATTTATGAAACATAACAGATATCTGTGCCTTTCTACAGGTCCTTCCTGTTTATTTCATCATTGTCATTGTTCAGCATGCTATGTATACTGATATCTTAAGAGGAAGAGAAATGGAGTGAAAATGAATGGATGAAAAGGAAACAGGGCGTCTGGAGGCGTTTAGCGATGGCGTGTTTGCTGTTGCAATAACTCTGCTGGTACTCGATATTCAGGCACCGCCACACGGTGCATTACCGAAAGATAGTGACTTGTTTGGAGAATTGCTCAAACAATGGCCTATTTATCTTGCCTTTGTTACAAGCTTTGCCACAATAGGAATCATGTGGATAAATCATCATAGGTTGTTCACACATATCAGGCGTTCAGACAATAATCTGCTCTTACTAAACTTGCTCCTGCTGCTGGTGATTGTGTTCATTCCCTTTCCAACAAAATTAATGGCCGAGTATATCACAGAACCCGACCAACGAACGGCGGCCCTTATCTACTGCGGAACGTTCTTATTAATGGCGATTTGCTTTAATCTTGTGTGGCGATATGCCTCATACAAGAACCGCCTGTTAGACCCAAAGGCAAATACACGAGAAGTTCGTGCGATCACAGGCCAGTACAATCTAGGGCCGTCATTCTATATAGTTTCATTCGTCCTTGCTTTCTTTTTGCCATTGGTAAGTATCGTACTGGAATTAGCACTCGCAGTATTCTTCGCGTTGCCAGGGAGAAAGCGAGACGAATAGTACAAGGAGATGTAGAGACCGATCTATCCCGTCCTCTGGCCTATCGAATGCCGAGCAGGACGGGATAATGATGTTTCACAAAATACTCTGGATACGGGAGGAACCGCATTATCTCGTTGAAATGGATAATCGGTCCTTACACCTCTTTCAACTCTCGTGAGCTTGTATGAGTTATCAACAACATGCCACTGTCTAACGCGACCTCTGCATGTTCGCTTGTGAGTACATTGCTAACGCCGCGTGGTTTGCCGAAGCGTAACGTTTCTCCATTTAACGGATAATACAAATTGTGGGTGTGTATACCTGTTGCCTTTTCTGTAAAAGGAAAGAGGGAGAGCAAATCGCCGTTTTGTCCTGTAATAGACGCGTTGCCAGGACCACGTAACAACCAACAGGTCATAGGGCCGTCGATGATGCGCACTGGCACCGTTTCGATATCCGCTAGCAGCAACACATTTGCCATTGTATGATCGAAGCGTGCGCCACCAGTGGCACCGAGTAGCGTGATATCGGTCGCTCCCTGCGCCAGTGCAACTTGAAGCGCGAGTTCTGTGTCTGTCTCATCCTTCTCAACCGCCGCCCGTATTAGCTTACTGCCGCGCGCCTCTAAATCGGTAGCATTCATATGCAGTGAATCGAAATCACCGACGACAAGAGCTGGTACGTGACCATACCGCAGGGCGGTCTCGGCACCGCTATCTGCCGCGATAATCAAATCTGCATGTGCGAGTGCTGCATCAACATTTGTTCCTGTTTGCACGGTTCCGCCCGCGAAGATGACAACACGCATATATGTGGACCTTTCGGTGTGTTTTCAGGAGAATAGTGTCTTTAGTCTATCACGAAACGTTCAATATAGATAGAAAAACGTCTCACAAAAAGTGCTAAGAGACCTTAAAATCGTTATTGAAGGTTAAAAATATATTTTATGCTTACTGAAAATAAAATTCCTCGATCCTGGGGACATTATCCAACAGTGAAGCCAGCGCAGGTAACGCCTGTCTTCTGGCGTAGCGAACTGCCCGACCTTGCTTCTGCTGAACAGTCAATTCTCCCTTTTGCGTATGGCCGGAGCTATGGTGATAGTTGCCTGAATGAGAACGGTATCTCGCTCGATGTGAGCCACTTGAACCGCTTCATCTCTTTTGATGAGGGAGATGGCCTGTTGCGCTGTGAGGCAGGCGTCTCGCTTGCAACCATTCTGGAAGTCATGGTCCCGCGCGGCTGGTTTTTGCCCGTCACACCGGGTACAAAGTTTGTCTCGGTTGGTGGCGCGATTGCCAACGATATACATGGCAAAAATCATCACAAGGCGGGCACCTTTGGACGCCACGTTACTCGCTTTGAACTATTGCGCTCCAATGGTGAACGTCTGCTGTGTTCTCCAAACGAGAATAGCGCGTTGTTTCGAGCTACCATCGGTGGACTGGGACTTACGGGTGTTATTCTGTGGGCCGAGTTTCGCCTGAAGCGTATCGTCAATCCCTATATTGATACGGATTCTATACGCTTCGAGTCGCTGGACGAGTTTTTTGACATCTCGGCTGAGTCTGATGCCACATATGAATATACTGTGTCATGGGTCGATATTTTGATTGGTGGCAAGGGCCTGTGCCGGGGAAAATTTCTGCGCGGCAATCATAACCAGCAACCTGAACTGGCCGCGAAACCGATGAAAAAACCTCTGCCACTGGCTATACCCGTCAACTTGCCCGGCTTTGCGCTGAATACGCTGACGGTCAAAGCCTTCAATGAAGCCTATTATCGCGTGCAAGTAAACAAGCGTGTGCATAAGGTTATGTCGTACGAGCCGTTCTTTTACCCGCTTGACTCTATTCATGAATGGTATCATCTGTATGGCAAGCGTGGCTTTTTGCAATATCAATTTGTGATTCCGTTTACAAGTGGAAACGAGGCGATGCGCGAAATTCTTGGGCGCATCCGGCACTCAGGTGAGGGATCGTTTTTAACGGTATTGAAGAAATTCGGCGATCTGCCCTCTCCTGGTATGCTTTCGTTTCCGCGTCCCGGCCTCACACTTGCGCTCGATTTTTCCTACGCGGGCAAGAAGACATTGCGCTTATTGAATGACCTTGATACGATAGTGTTGCAGAGTGGGGGCGTCGTTTATCCGGCGAAAGATGCGCGTATGACGCCCGAAATCTTCCAGGCGTATTATCCGCAGTGGCGTGAGTTTGAGCAGCATATCGACCCACACTTCTCCTCTAGTTTCTGGCGGCGTGTTCTGCCTTCTCAAAATGCACTAACATCTGTGAATGGAAAATAATATTTATGAAAATAGCGATACTGGGGGCAACGTCAGCGATTGCCCATGAAGCCGCGAAACATTTCGCGAAGGACAACGCCCAATTTTTTCTGGTTGGTCGCTCCGATGCAAAGCTGGAAACGATAGCTAACGATCTCAAGGTACGTGGTGCCAAGCACGTCGATACCTATATCGTCGATCTTGCGGACCTTGAACGTCATCAAGCCCTGCTTGATACAACAGTGGCAACGCTTGAGCAGATTGATGTGTTGCTCGTTGCGCATGGCACACTAGGCAACCAGCAACTCTGTGAGCAAAGTGTCGCCGAGACGCTTAAAGAGTTCAATAACAACTGTACCAACGTAATTTCTTTACTCACGCTATATGCCAATTTCTTTGAGCCGCAAAAGCATGGCACAATCGCCGTCATCTCCTCCGTCGCGGGTGATCGTGGAAGACAGAGCAATTATGTCTATGGAACCGCCAAAGCTGCTCTAACCGCCTTTTTACAGGGCTTGCGAGGACGTTTAGCAAAATCTGGTGTATCTGTCTTGACTATCAAGCCAGGACTGATCGATACACCAATGACGGCGGAACTCAAAAAGGGTCCGCTCATGGCAAGTGCGAGTAGCGTTGGCGAGGGTATCTACAAGGCAATACAGCAGAAAAAAGAGGTTGTCTATCTCCCTGCATTCTGGCGTCTCATTATGTTTGTCGTAAAGAGCATACCGGAGAAAATATTCAAGCGATTGTCGATATAGAAATTATTTGGTAAGGGGCAGGGCCCCCCCA
>CAXTUE010000062.1:6591-12896 GCA_964247355.1 uncultured Ktedonobacteraceae bacterium
GTCGCTGGTTTTTTGGGGGGGCCAGCCCCGTGGGGGGTGCCCTGGCCTCTGTGAGACATGCATTTCTTCTTAAATCGTTGCCGCAACCGCCGCTTGTCGACGTAAACCCCACGTCGCAATCGCGAGCAGTAGCGCGATACTACCAATCACCACGCTCACATCTAGCCACAGGTTGCTCCATGTCGCGGCGCTCTGCAGGGCTTTCGTCACGCCATCGGCAATATAATATGTGGGCAATACTTTGATGATAGGTGTGAAGGGCGTATCGCCTAGAATTTGATAGAACAAGCCAACAAAGAAGATTGGCACAATGTAAATGACGGATGAAACCATGCCTGAGAACATACCCGCAGTCGTGGTTGTCTGGAACAAGCCACCAGCGAGCAAACCGAGCGAGACGCTAAAGCAAGAACCAAGCAGGGCAAAGAGCAGGATAAGCGGTACCTGACCAATGTAACCGCCCTGGATACCTACCGCGACAATTGTGAGTACAAGTTGATAGCTTAGCCCGACCAACAACTTTCCTACCACAACGTCAGCGAAGGAGGCGGGTGTGACCATTAACATACGAAGCGTCTTTTTCTCCTTTTCTTCCGCCAACATGCCAGGAACGAGTGATGTACCTGCTAGAAACGATATCAGCAGTATCATAGAACTATACAGGACGTTCGTATCATATGCCGCCGTATTGACAACTCTGGGCGGATTAATCATCGTAACCGTAGTAGTTGCTGGTGGTTGTGGACTGGCAATTGTGCGCGAATAGTTGGCGATAGCTCCTTGTAGCAAGGTCCTTTGCTGATTCGACGTTGAATCGCCATTGAGAAAGAGCTGTAGCTGTGGATGTCCGCCCGCACGAAGACTGCTCTCAAAATCAGAGGGAACGATCAGACCCAGTGCATATGCAGAATTTTTATGAGTGCCATCGGGACCAAATGTACTGCTTACTCCATCGGGCGAGTTTGCATAGGTAATCTTACTATCTTGATAAGCACTCTTGAGTACTTGCTCAACACCCGATTTGCCAGGATTGTAGACCAGCACATTTGTTGTCTTGCTACCGAGTAACGAGCCTACGCCCAGGAAGAGCAAGGCCAATAAAAGTGGTGATAGCAACAGGCTTAGCGTCGCTTTATTTAGTAAAACGTCCAGCGCATCTTTACGAGCGATGGCGAGTATTAAACGAGGATGCATGATTTTTCTCCTTTTTATCTTCATATGTCTCAATACAAGTTTACCTATGAAGGACGTACGCCTGCAATCTCTATAAACACTTCTTCCAGTGTAGCCTCTTGTGAATGTATGGTACGTACCTGTCCCTGTGCCATTAGATGCGCGAGTTGTGCTTGATCTGTTGGGTTATCCATGCTCAACGTGACTTCGTTTTGGAGAGCATTCAAGGATGTCGTGTTCGCCAGAATGACCGACATACTGCGTTGTCCATGACTCAGCTTGAGGGCACGTGGGGTGTCATTGGCGACGATCTGGCCATTGACGATAAAGGCAACATGTTGGCACAATTGGTCTGCCTCTTCCATCAGGTGTGTCGTGAGCAACACCGTTGTTCCTTGCTGGCATAACTCCTGAATCGTCTGGCGTATTCCGCGTGCTGCTACCGGGTCAAGTCCTCTGCTTGGTTCGTCTAAGAAGAGCATCTGCGGTTTGTGCAA
The DNA here is from genome assembly GCA_964247355.1 of uncultured Ktedonobacteraceae bacterium. Classification (GTDB taxonomy): domain Bacteria; phylum Chloroflexota; class Ktedonobacteria; order Ktedonobacterales; family Ktedonobacteraceae; genus JBBQVS01. The sequence continues at coordinate 8,262 of CAXTUE010000062.1, forward strand.
GAGGGCGCGAGCGATCATCAGTCGTTGCCGCATGCCATTTGAGAACGAACTTACCTTATCCTTCGCACGGTCTCGAAGATGTACCAGTTCGAGAACCTCGTCAACACGTTGTTTCGGCAAGCGATAGAGCCAGCAAGAGAACTCAAGGTTGAGCCGTGCCGATAGACGCTCATACAGATTCTGGTCCTCAAACACGACGCCGATACGCTCTTTCAGCTTTGCGCGGTCTCTCACGATGTCACAACCCGCAACGGTCGCATGTCCCCCGCCTGGGTCGATTTGCCCGGTCAGCATCCGAATCGTCGTCGTCTTGCCTGCTCCATTTGGACCGAGCAGACCAAAGATTTCACCCGGTCGAACCGTAAAACTGATGCCACACACCGCCTCTTTTTTGCCGAATGTGCGTTGCAACTCAGAAACTTCAATCATCGGGTCTATAGCATTTTTATTCATAACTCTCAATTCCTTTTCGCTTCATTGAGTTTATTTCGTGTGCGCTTCGTGTTATGAAAAATGTAGCATGAGGAATTGCGAGTTTCTATAATTATTGGTTGAGGGGCGGAAAATACAGGGTAACAGGCGCATAATAGAGGTCGAATGAAACGCTAAAATGCCGAATGGAGCATAAAAAGGTATGAATGGAGAGGCGCGACTTAGTGAGGGAACGATCATACTCGTAAAAAAACATATAGGAACTTCAACAAGGTCCTCTTTCATTGTTGAGGACATAGGCAATGAATTGCCAGTGGAAGCGGTAAACCTGGTCCAATAGGCATCAAGCTAAGCCACGGATGAGGTGAGGCTGCTGGATCAATTGCCCCGTACTGGGTCGGTGCTCACGGCTATCCACTCGACAGCCTGAGCCGACCATCATGTGCGCCACTCGCTGAAGTACCACCTCCACTAGTAGCAGTCCCGCCATCGCTAAGACCAAACAGGGCGTGATCCACTGCACCACCTCTTTGGCCTTGACCATGCCGCGCATCGGGTCCGACCAACATCCCAGCAGCGTCAGCCAGTGCGAGAGCAGCAAGCCCACCGACTTGGCAAACACCTCCGTCTCGATCCGCTCCGGCTTGTGACTCCTCCACGTATCGAGCTTGCCCTGCTGCTCCCACAACTTCCGATACAATTCCAGTTGCCACCGATAGCGCATCAGCACCACCGCTTCTTCCACTGTGAGTTGCTCCTGAGCAATATTGGTCCGCAGGATCGTCCACTCCGACAGCTTGAGTCGCGCCGTGCTCACCTTCTTGCGCTTGGTCTTGCCTTGCTTTTGCTCTTTGGGGTCGGCTCTCCCACGTAGGGAGCGGCAATGCCTTTGGGCGGATGCGTAATACTCGTGGTGGCCTACTCCCGTCGCTGCTTGGCTTTCTGTTTGATGACCTCTTCAATCGCTTCGCTGACCTGGACGAGTTGTGGTATACTTGCTGACATGCTTTCCCTCCTGGAGATGTGTCCTAGAGACGTGTGTTTCATCCTCTCGTATCGCATCTTTGAGGGACTATTTCCTCCTCAAAACGCTTAGCTTGATGCCTATTGGACCAGATTGATCGCGTCCGCATCGGGCAATTCATTGCCTATACTACAGTTCTTCAGAACCACTTGCAGGATTATCTAGCATCCGTGTCACCAGACCAGCCATGTCGCTGGTGAACTTCGAGTTCGCCACAACTTTTGTTGCGCCAGCCTCTAACGCTTTAGCGCGCGCCTCAAGGTCCATGTGAGAACCAAAGGCAAGCACAGGTATGTTGTGTGTTGTCGCAGCTCGAATAGCCCCTTCCCAATCAACCCCTTTTGTCGCGGTGTTGATAATCACAAGTGCAGGCTTTTCCTCGCCTCGCAGCTTTTCCTCAAACACTACCACTGTACGTACTATTGTCGCTGTCATCTCAGAATGTTTCAGTGTATCGCGTATCTTTTCTGAAAAGAACAGGTCTTTTTCTAGCGCAAGAATGGAGATTGCCATGATACTATCCTAATCGTCCGAACGTTCGTAAACGGGACGGCGGAAGCTATCGCCTAGCTCCTGGTTAATCACGTCCATATTCATGTAGAGATCAGGTGTAAGGACATGATGTGTGCCAGTGCAATAGGGTTTGTCGCACTTCTTGAAATGGCTTGTCTCGAAAATCAGATTGCCATTTTCGACCGTCATCCAGATATGCTTGCGCGAATAGCCATCGCCCCACTTGAGTAGCAAGCCCCCACTATATTCGTCGAAGCGTCCTTGACCATAGAGATAGTCGCGATTGAACAGATCGAGCACCTCGCGTACCCTGCTGGCATTGATGACACGCGCTACCTCCGGCGACATACGCGTCGTGGCCTCTTGTGACAGGTCTTCTTTCGGGATGTATAATTGACGCGCTGACCTGGACTCCTCGCGAATCATCTGCTGAATTGCTCGTCCCTCTTCGTCAGAAAGCCCATGTCCCTGTCCGAGGATAGGGTCCTTCTTTGATTGACGGTCAGGTTTATATGTACCACTCATGGGAATGCTCCTTGTCGCTTCTTTATCTGTACTATTGTGTCATCAGATGTATTCTTGTAATGTACCACGCAAGAAGCTACTTTACCACACGACAAGAAGTTCGTTGCCTTTTGATAAGCGATTGGTACAAAATTTCTGAACATTTGCTCTTGACAAATGTTCTTATCGCTCACTATACTTTCATTACACACTCTTTGTGTATAATCTTGTATCTTATTGTTGTAAACCTGTTAAATTAGGAACATATGTTCTAGCTAAATACTAGAATAGAGCAGTGCAGGTACTCAATATGAATAGGCTCGTGGGGGTCGGAGTCGAAATTGTAGGCAGTAATGCTACTGTTGTGCTTGTTGATCGGTGCGGACAAATACTTCACCGAATTCAGGTGAAGACGCTGCGAGGGCGTCCAGCGTACGCAACGCTTGAGCCATATTTCAACGCAATTGACGCGATAACGACCTATGCTCATGCCCACAGGCTTCGTGTGCGCGGCATTGGCGTGAGTATTCCAGGCGCGCTCGATGAGACTCGACAGAAGCCGCTCTCTATTCCAACTCTGCCAGCACTTAACGGTGTTCCCCTACAAAGCATTCTACAGACCCGTTATAACCTTCCCACCCGCTTATCTGTCGATGTAGATGCGGCAGTCGTAGGCGAGTACCACTTCGGCGCGGGCCAGGGTATGTCGCGTCTCCTGTTCCTCTCAGTAAATGCGGTTGTAGGTGCCGCGCTTGTAAAAAATGGGCAAGTGGAGCAGACAGAACTTCAACAGTATATGGGACATGTATGTCATCTCCCTGTTTCTACAAATGGACCACGCTGTAGTTGTGGGAAGTATGGGTGTATAAACACGTTGCTCTCATTGAATGCTATGCAAAAAACGGTGCAACGTGCGCTTCGCCGTGGCGAGGAAAGCAGTTTGACGCAACGTATTCTGAACCGCGAATATTTCAGTCTGCAAATGCTGGCAGAGGAGGCGCAGCGTGGTGATAGCGTCGCCCTAAAAGTCTATAGTGAACTGGGACGCTGGCTAAGTAGTGCTATTGCGAAATATGTTGCGCTCTTCGAGCCTGATGCTCTTCTCCTCGGTGGTAGTCTATTTGCCAAAAACGAATTGCTGTTATCTCAAGTACGTAGTAGTACCGTGCTTACAGCGACATCCTCTACGAATGTAGCAACATCAGTCAAGTTGCTTCCTGCATTGTTGGGGAGCGATGCAACATTGGTGGGCGTTGTCGTTCCTCTATTCTGATTTTTTGTCGCTCAAATCTTTCAAGAGAGTCATTTGATAATGACGAAATCCTGACTGCTCGTATAGATGAAGAAAAATAGCTCGTATACGTTGCGTTTCCGAACATGTAGACAGTATACTGTCTCTTATGGAACAAGAGCAGATTTGTGTCATTGTGATTGATGATACGCCAATTAAACGGCGAGGTGTGTGCGAGTTTGTCGAGGAAACTCCACATATGATGGTGCATGCACAGGTAGGCGATATCGACAGTGCTCTACTGCTGGTAGAGACGCTGAGTCAGGCGCAACTTAAGGAGCCGCTTAGACAGCATTGGCTCGTGCTGTCTGATCTGCGTTTGGGCAACGGCAATGGTGTTGAATTGGGACGTATGCTCCTCGACCTTGCTCCCTCTCTACGAGTCGTCATCTATACGCAGGACCCAAGTTGGACACTGGCTGCCGAGGTGTTTCGCCAGGAATATACAAAGCGTGGTACGCCACGGAGCGCGACGCGACGGGCTGGTCGCACGCCTGGACTACATGGTTATGCACTCTTCAATAACATGGAACCGTTTTATCTCGAACATATTGCCGACACCGTTGTATATCGCAACGAGACCTTCATCGACCCCGAAGTCTTGAGTTATCTGCTCAAACGTCTGCGTGGACAACGCTTGACGCCACGTCAGGAAGAATGTGCGGCATTGATTGCAAAGGGGTTGAGCAACGACGATATCGCGATCACTATGGGGTTTCTTAACACAAAGGGCAAACCGAACATGGGGCCATTAGAAAATATTGTGAGCGAACTCTACAACTTCTTCTCGATTGATGGTGCGCCCAGCGATCCCGGTCGTCGCGTTCTGCTGGCACATGCATATGAGGCGTATGCTGGATTGAGGCAGGTG
>CAXTUE010000063.1:0-12852 GCA_964247355.1 uncultured Ktedonobacteraceae bacterium
ACGCTCATGGAAACAACTTCCGATCAGAGAGTCTATCTTCATCGAGAGCTTGCTGTAAAAACTTTAATGTTTCTATTTGATCCTGCTCATCGCCTTCTTCGCGCCAAGACTGCAATAGACGAATTAGGGCTTTCCTCCTCATATCCTCTGAAAGCGTATTCTCTGTACTGGTATTTTGTTGGAACATAATCGATGGTTGGTCGTTAACGCCACTCACATGTTCCTCCTGTCTTTTTTAAGGATGAATGTAACAGGTCTGTTAGTATTATACTGTTTTGTTGCTTCCAATGATAGTTGCGTTTTCATGATCGAGATGATAGATAGAGACTCTTATGATCTCCCCAGGGCTTGTCGAACGTTAAGCAAGGAAGCAGAAAGACACTAGTTTGAAAAAGGGGGAAAAGAGGTCGTTTCTTGCTCTACTAGCAAAGAATCATAACTAAACGAGAAAGGGGTCACTTTCCCTCCCAAGATATGCCTCGGCCTGTAAACGGAACAGGTGAGCGTATCTTCCATTCTTCTTTATTAGTGCTTCGTGACTTCCCTGTTCAAGGAGCGAACCATGCTCGATCACCAGAATGGTATTTGCGAGGCGTACAGTGTTGAAGCGATGGCTGATAAAAAGAACAGTTCTATCTTCCGTCAATCGGCGAAAGCGTGTAAATATATCATATTCCGCCTGAGGGTCTAAAGCACTAGTCGGTTCGTCCAACACAAGAATAGAGGAATCGCGTAAAAAGGCGCGCGCCAGGGCTATTTTTTGCCATTCGCCTCCACTTAACATCACGCCATCTTGGAAAAAATGACCAAGCATCGCTTCATAGCCATCTCGGAGTCGTGTTATTACTGTATCAGCACCACTCTTTTCAGCAGCAATTTGGATAGGGGGCTGGTTGGCTATGTCTGTTACGTGGCCAACTCCAATATTTTCACGGGCGGTCATATTATATTTCACGTAGTCTTGAAAAATAACTCCAATGCTTTCATGTAATTCTTCAAGGTTATAGTGCTTGATATTCTGTCCTCCAACGAGGATTTCACCTTCATCAGGATCGTAGAGACGGGTCAACAATTTAATCAAGGTTGTTTTTCCCGCCCCATTTTGACCAACGAGAGCAACCGTTTCCCCGCCACGAATCACAAAGCTCACATCATGCAAAGTTGGCTTACTCTGGTTGGGATAGGTAAAGCTGACATGCCGAAATTCTATGTCCAGTCCCTTCTCTGATGAGGAAGAAGAGAGATGTTGCGGAACTGACGGCGAGACAATACGCGGCTCATAGCGTAGAAACTCAAAGAGTAGATCCATATACAACGTATTTTCGTATGCACCAGAAACACTATCTAAGACACTTTGAAATTGTTGTGATGCTTGATTCATGGCAAGTGTGTAGCGCGTAATACCTCCTGGGGAAATTCTGCCATTGATTGCCTGTAGAGCGATGTACAGATAGACAGCGACGTTTGCAAGCGCGGGAAGCAGCGACCACGAGAAGTTTGCGACATTACGAGAGACGAGGAGCTTTTTGCTTTCGACATAGAGCTTTTGCGCGCGGTTACGAAATTGTCCAAGAAAGTAGAAACCAAGATTATAGAGCTTGATTTCTTTGGTATACTCGCTGTTTGTTAGGATGTACTGTAAATAGGTTTGTGTGCGTTTATCACTCGACTGGTTGCGTAGCATCCAATAGCCTTGCATACTATAGCGACTTAGTGCGATAAATGATGGGATTGGTAACAGGACCGCAATAGGAAGAAGCCACCATGCAAGAGGAATCAGCAGGACAAGCGTTGAGATAAGGGTGATTAGCGATTTGATGAGGGAGAAGCTTTGTTGAACCATTGTAACAGGTCGTGACATCGTCCCGTCGTTAGCACGACGCAACGTATCATAAAACTCTGACTGTTCAAAAAATTGCAAATCCAGCGAGATAGCCTTTTCGAGCAGCAGCGATTGGATGTAATTGGTGACGCGATCCTGTAGTAGCCCTTGAGCGATGTTGGTCAACACGGTCACAATCCGATCCAGCAGTGTTACTCCTAGCTGGAGAAACAATGGAAACAGAAGAGGTACGATGGTATGCTGCGCAATTGCTTGTAAGACCGCGTCCAGCAACAAGCCAGGGATAATAACCTGGGCTACAGGAGTCACGCCACTGAGAAGAGTCAACACTGCAAATCCAATTGTGAGCAGGGAGTGGGCTTTCCACGCTAATCGAAGAACGCGTGGTAAGCCCTTGAGTGCAACCAACAGGTTGCTGACCTTGAAGGTTTGTGGCCTCTGAGAGGTAAAGAGAGATGACACAGGTACTCGTGCTTTCATGTTTCTCTCCTGTGTTTAATCATTTACGCATATCGACTCAATGTGCTGTTTTGTACGTGGTTTTCAGCACCTTCCCAGCGTTGTTTTAGTTGGAGCCATTCACTACGTCCCAGTGGACCTCTCGCATGCACCCTCTGCTCTTCGTCAAGGAAACAGAAATACGGAGTGAGTCCACGCGGATTATACTTGTGTTGCATGTCATGTTGTTTTGCAAGAAGGATTGGCAACGTCACCGTCACATGGTCTTCTTGCAAGAGGGTATTCAACCATTCGTGCGTTTGAACTAGTGTCGCTGTGAGGTTGATGACAAACTGGACATTGCCTATTTTCTGTGCTTGCAATGCAAGCCTCTGCAACTCTGGCAGTTCCTTGCGGCAGTGAGGACAGGAGGTAGACATAAATAGAAACAACGTTTCATGTCCCTGATAGCTTGCGAGATCTCGTCTCTCCCCAGTTAGTGTTTTTGCGATAAAATCAGGGGCTGGTTCACCAAGAGGCAACTCCGGTTTCTTGCGTACTTCTTCTAACTCCTCTCGCAGAGTAACAAATCTCCTGTTTTGATTCACCGCATTTAAGGTGAGCCAAAGATTCAGTAGAACGACGGTCCATAGCGCAATGACACTGATCAACACGAGGTTCTCCATACAATCCCTCCTTACTTACAAGGTTTCTTGCGGTTTGAACGATTGGCGCAAGGTCTCTATAATGCCTGCATTGTTGACAAGCAAGGTAACGAATGTCGTTGCCATAAAAAAGACCAAGATGAGCATGCTCCACGAAACAGAGGCAGTATTGTCTTGAGCGAAAAAGCTCTGACTCAATAGGCCAAGAAGACCACATAGGAGTAATCCTGTGTTGCGGATGAGATCGTAGAAAGAGACTCGATTTTCCGATTGCCCAAAGCAGTTGCAATCGACATGCATGTGTCGTCGAAGTACTAGCAACAGGGCTGTTGAGAAGATGAGCAGAAGCAAAACCGCCAACAAGAAGCCGAGAGTGAGAAATATTCCGTGTGTACACAGCAACACGACAACGCTTACCTCGCCGAGCAGCACGCTTCTTGCGATCAATGGACTCCATTGAGCGGGAAGCAGTTGAAAACTACTGACCGCATCTCGAAACAAGGAGACATTCCGTAATTTGCCAAAAGCAGACCATGCAAATGCGATAGTGAATGTACATTGACAGAAGAGGACAAGACTTGTAAGTTCTGGCATTTTTTCTACCATCCTTCAATACTCCAACGACTCCGTTTGACTTTTGGAGTTTGTGTTTGGGCATCAGTAGCGACTGGTAACCATTGAAGCACATGTCTCGCAAAAAAAAGGCTACTGGCCATCACTGCCTGAGCCTGTTCTTCTTGAGGCAAGCTGATATCCGTAGCGTGATCCCACGTCTCATAGAGCTTCCACAAGAGGATTTCTTCTCTGTGAGAAGGAAAAGAGACCTGCAATCCAAGGTGCTGAGCCTCTCTTCGTGTGATTGCGTAATCATGGGCGTAGTAACCATTAATAAGTTGCTCTACGAGGTGCTGGTGCTTTTCTTTCTCTCCATCTGAAGAGCGGAATGCGAGCAGTTCATATGCAATTTGGCGCATCGACTGTTCTGAGCGATAAAAAGAACTCAGCGTCGTTGGAAAAATACGCTGCGTGAGCAAAGAGAGCAACTGAATGCCATTTTCCTTGTCTTGGACATCAAACCACTCCTGAGCCATCAGGCGAAAGACACGCACTTCTTCAGCAGAGATTTTTCCAGGAGTTCCCATAGGAACTGCTGTCTCGGCTGCGATATGCGGATCAAGGGGACCCAGTTCAGCCATTGGTCCCATGACCAACTGGTCTGCGTTCAGGGCAAGTAAGGTCCCAGCAGACCGTGCTTTATAGGGAATAAGGATATTTAAACCCTCAGCATATTCGCGCAAGAGCAGAGCAATCCGTCGTGCCGCATTGATTGCCCCTCCCTCTGTCATGAGAACAAGGTCAAGCTGGGGCGCACGTTTTTGCGCTTGTAGGCAGGCATAAAGAACCGGAAGTATTTCTGTCTGAAGAGAACTAGCGCACACAATCACCGGATGATGCCGCTCACCTTCAAGTTCTTGAATTTGCTCAAAAAGTAGTTTCTTCATGTGTTCCCCTTTCAGCTATTAGCCCCGCGAATAAGGCATGCTGCAAGGGCAGCAGTCATGGGAAGCTCTGGAACGCGTTTTTCAATAAACATGAATTGCCCATTGGGGTTATTTTCGATGAACACATAGCGATCATCGGGAGTCACAATCAGATCCATCGTACTGAAGTTGAGGGAGTAGCTGCGCACCAGTTTGAGACACCGTTCAGCAACGTCAATAGGAAGGGTTGCTTTGCGATAGGGAATATCGACCTCATAATGCCGCCAATCGATGCTCGTTTTTGCATCCACTTGTGAGTGAATTTCTGCTGCAAAGACCTCGTCCCCAATGACCGTAACACGTAGTTCCAAACGTTTAGGAATGTATTCTTGAAAGAGGCAGGGAGTAAATTGAAGTGATTCTATATGCGCTAACTTGTCCTCTGTAAGAAGTGTTGTGTAGGTACCTCGAGACTTCGGAGCTGGTTGATCCGGCTGTTTAGCTTGTGCCTCTTTTACTGCTAAAAATGGATCGGATAAGACCTTGAATATCATTTGACTGTGACATGCCTCATAGAAAATAAGAGCTTGCGCAATATCGTTGGTGACGATAGTTCGTGGCACCTCAAAACCAAGTTGGGATGCTCTCTGTAACTGTTCCATTTTCCAGTTTGCGTGACGAATATCTTGTGGATGGCTCACCCAGTAGCAGTCAAGACCAGCCCACAGTCCACTGAGTGCATGATCAATCTCTTTACGGGCAAACTCTTGCTCTTGTAGTGGAAGATTAGCCGGAAGAGGAAACGTATCAGGTCTACGCCACCAGATAGAACGGATATCTTCAATATCGATACGACGCTTGTTTAACTCTATCGTAATGTCCCCGGTCCATGCCCTCTCTTGCAGTGAAAAATGTAGTGTTGTATACAGAGGGATGAAATTGCTATTGAGGCGATGTGCTTCATAGCCCATTGCGCCGAGCATTAGAATCATATCGTCTGCATGCCGATCATTGGTATTGGTAACAATAACAATATGCTTCATGTATCCCTTCTTATCTCTGTCCTAAAGAAACAAACAGTATGCAAGTCATTTTCCTCACTTTTGCTCAAATACCGCAATATCCTTTAGTATTCGTAACATTATTATGAAGATAACTTGCATACTGATTGGCTAACTGCCTATTCTAAAAGTCACATGTTGCTCCAACACCGCCAACGGGAGTAGGAACTTCGCCGCTAAAGCAAATGCCACCAGGAAGAGTTACGCAACTGGGAATGCCTGTAACACTAAAGGAAAAAGTACAATAGGAGATGCCATCAGCCTGAACTTCTTCTGAACCACTCCAGATTTGCTGCTCTACGTCGTACTGACCCACAATTGTCGTTTCTTGCGCATGTTGCATATCCTGTGCTAGGTCAAATGCCAAAAGTTGAGAAGACATAGTAGAACCTCCATGTTTCTTGTGCGAGATAACTCTAAAGTTAGCTCGTGGTTTGAACAGAAGCACCAATTCGGAACTTCCAGGTGTGAGAGCAGAGCTAAAGACAGTGCATTGTGTGTTCAGCGACACCGTGCAAAGCCTTGATTCCCTCTCGTCTTATTTGCTTCGATGCAATTGCACCCAAGCTTTTGTTTTCGGTTCTTGAAGAACCTGTAGTAAGTATGCCTAGTCAGATGCGAGAAGACCATAGATAATGCTTATAGCTTGTTAATAAAATACTAGTAATGTACTCGGCATCTTCTTATAGATTCTTATAGCTAAGAGGAAGCGAGTAGGCAAGATATTAGTTGATGAGCCTATATCATGTTATGACGCATTAGCCTTTTTAGCCTATTTTTGCAAGCATCTACGCTTTTATCCAGATGGCAAGGTATACTTATTCTTGGCAAGGAAAAATACTTAGAAGTAGGGAACGCCACAAGAGAAAGGATGCTCTTTCTGTGAAACATCAACACCCTATGCGTCGTGAGCGAGAACAGCGTGGCTGGTCTCAGTCCAGGTTAGCAGAACTGTTAGGAACGACTTCCCTTTCTATCAGTCAGTGGGAACGAGACGTGTATGTTCCCTCTCCCCATTTCCGTGAACAGCTCTGTGTCCTCTTCAAAAAAAATGCCGAAGAGCTAGGGCTGCTTCCAGAGATGAGGAAGGAACAGGAGACACAGAAGGAACAAGAGACACAAAAATCAGGTATCATCGACCCTCTACTTCCACGCCTCTCTGCTGAAAGCAAAACGCTTATTGGTCGTGAGATTCTCTTGTCCCAACTGGTAGAGCGATGTACGGATACTGCCACATCTGCTACAACCGCCTTATATGGTTTGCCAGGAGTGGGAAAAACGGCCCTGCTTTGTGTATTGGCTCAACATCCCATTCTTCGGAACGCATTTTATGATGGAATTCTCTGGGCAGGTCTGGGACCCAATGCTCGTCTCACAGATCACTTGAGCCGTTGGGGCCGTCTATTGGAGGTACCCACTGCTGAACTCGAACGGGTGCAAAAGGTGGAGGATTGGATCAACCTTTTACGACTGGTGATTGGCGAACGTAGTTTGCTGCTCTTACTTGACGATGTTTGGAATCTTGAAGATGCCTCGCTTCTCTTGCATACAGGTGGGGCGAACTGTGCATATGTACTCACGACTCGCTCGCCCTTGCTTGCGATACAGGTAGCCGGTCAAGAGAATGCGCTATCGGTGCCAGAGTTGAGTGTGGAGGAAGGAATTACATTGCTTGCTCGTTTTGTACCTGCACTGGTTATGCAGAAATCAGAGCTTGTACGTTCGCTACTCGCTCAGGCTGGAACCCTTCCTCTCAGTCTAATGCTGATGGGCAAGTATCTTGCATCACAATCCTACAGCGAGCAACCGCGTCGTATCCACAAGGCCTTGCGTACCCTTGAGCATGCCGAGCAACGGCTCACACTCAGTCTGCTACCCTCTCTCCTCGACACCTCTTCCGGTGCAACGTCTGATACACCACTTTCACTCAAAGCGGTGATTGCCCTCAGCGATAACCGCTTGTCATCACAGGCACACCAGGCACTACGAACTTTGTGCGTTCTGCCAGCCAAGCCGAGCAGTTTTTCCGAGGAGATAGCCGGTGCCCTGCTCGCTCATCCGTTGGAGGTGCTTGATGAATTGATCGATGCAGGACTGCTAGAAAGCAATGGCGTTCAACGCTACATGCTCCATCAAACCATCGCCGACTACGCTCGCCTCGATCTTGCGGATGACTCCGCCTACCTCCGCCTGATGGAGGTGGGGATGAACTATTTGCACACCTATGCACAAGACTATGCTGTGTTGGAGCAAGAACGTGACCTGCTGATCGCCACAATGGATGCAGCACATCGACTTGACCAACGGCAAGCTCTCATTCAAGGAGGTCTAGTCATCACCCCTTTTCTCCAGGCACACCATCTGTACACCCTGGTAACAGAATATCTGCAGTGGGCATATGAAGCGGCAGAGAAAGAAGGTGACGGCGCCTTGCTCGTTCTTTCGTTTCAACTAGGAACAGTAAAAGAGAAAGAGGGAGCCTATGAGCAGGCAGAGCAGTATTTGTGCAGAGGGTTGAGTCTGGCACGACAGGGCAAGAGCAACGAGCAACTCTCTTTTCTCGCGCGTCTTGGCTACATTGCGATGAATCGTGGTCAGCTTGTAGAGGCCGAGGCGTACTTGCGCGAGGGCTTGTCGCTAGCATTGATGGAAAGTGATGCCAATGCCCAGTGTTTGTTGTTCACTCATTGCGGACAGCTACACTTAAAACAAGACGACCTGGAGCAGGCAGAGAGCTATGTGCAACGGGGCTTAGCTCTGCTGAATGCGGTAGATGACGTAGAGAAGAAGTGTGGTTTGCTTCGTTTTGTGGGAATGTTTCATGGTATTCGAGGGGAGTACGAACGGGCGCAGCAAGTGTTCCTAGAAGGACTAGAGGTGGCGCGCCAGGCTCGCAATGAGGAGTTTAGTAGTTCTCTGCTTCGCCACCTAGGACGCATAGCTGGGCGACGGGGACGGTTCGAGCAGGCAGAGACCTACTATCGAGAAGCACTGGCGGTTTCAGAGCGAACAGGCTCTTTTGAGCAAATTGCTCTTCTGCGAATGAATTTGGGGTTGCTTGTGTTGCACCAGGGACACGATCAACAAGCGGATGTGTACTTGCACGAGTCACTTGCCCTCGCACGGCGCATTGGACATGCTGAACTAATTGCAGCGTCGCTCATTAACCTTGGCGAACTTGCCTATGAGATGAAAGCCTATGATCGGGCCGAGACGACCTGTTGCGAGGCGTTGGCCCTGGTGCAACAGATAGACATCTCTAAAAATTTTCTCTGTAATATTTTGTGCTTACGAGCGATGATAAAGCTGAAGCAAAAAGAGGTGTTGCAGGCAGATGGCTTCCTGAAGGAAGCCATGACGATTGCGAAACAAATTGGAAACTCTGACGCATGGTGTGTAGTGTATGAAATACAAGGGGAATACGCTCTCGCACAACAAGACTTTCAGCAAGCGGCAGAGGCATTTGAGAAGATGCAGAGATATGCTCCTGACGGAGATGTGCTTCTCCTTAGCACCGCTCACTATGGCCTTGCTCGCGTAGCAGCGGCACAGGAGCGGCAACACGCAGCATTGGAACAGGGACGGGTTGTTCTACAACGTTGGCGAGAGATGAGATACCGAAGAGCGAGAGAGGTAGAAGCATGGTTACAGACGCTCTCTGATCCTGCTTGATCAGATAAAAATGCTCCTATACACCCTTAATCTTGACTACTAAAACAGCGTCATCTATGTTGTAGTTTGTCACCAACAGGCTCAAACTGTGTAGCGTTGCTCATCCGAGCGAGCTTTGTCGTAGTATTGGGCGGAGATTGTACTAGCATGCGTTTATGCATACAGAACTTCCGTTTTAATGTCAATAAAAAACGTTCTTCAATTTTGTCCTATTCATTGTGAATAGTATGAGTAGCTGCTATACTATCTCTAAATAAAAAGAAGGAGTAGCATATATGTGTGTCCTGGTAGAGCCTACGACGCGTTATAAAGTTAGCTATTTGGAGGCGATTCGTGAATTGCAGATCGAGAGCAAACGCCTTGATGAAATCATTCGCTATCTGTCCGAGAACTTTGACGCTGTTATCATGCAGACTCTACAAAAAAAGAACCGCGTATATGTTCCCGGAGGGCACGTACCAAACGAGGATTTCTGGCTCATCGACAACAGCGAATTTGTGGGTAGTTTGAATTTGCGCTATGAGCTAGACGCAGACCTGCTCAAAGTCGGCGGACACATTGGCTACGAGGTGCGGCCCTCACGCCGCAAACAGGGTTATGGAACGTTGCTATTGAAGCTTGGTCTGGAAAAGGCGAAGGCGGCAGGTATCTGTAGAGTTCTAATCACCTGCGATGAGAATAACATCGGCTCAAAAAAGATTATTGAGCATAACGGTGGACAATTCGAGAATGCAATTCATGTCGATGGTTCTGAGGTCAAGAAATTGCGGTATTGGATCGATGCTGTGTGATAGAATAAAGCGTCGAAACCAGTCAAAAACGTGAGGAGGGACCTTTGCGCTGAGCCTCGAAGCGACAGGAGAGGAAAAGCTGATTGATCCAGTCGTCTTCATGATGGATAATACAGTATTCAAGCAAGCATGGTCGATGTGGAAGTGATAGCTCCACCCTTCATTGTGTCATGTATAGACCTTGCACGAGTGGAAGTCGGGGACAATCTGTTGCACATCGCAATTAATTAGCACCTGCCTGTTAATGCCCACCGCCGTCAACTCGGCCATTCCCATAAGTGGCTCGAACCAGTCTTGCAGTGCGGTCAGAATATCGACTTCTTTAGGTGGCAAGGCATACACTATTTTTAACCAATCATCCTATGCCACGAAAATCTCCACGAAGCCTACACACACTGCCGTTTATCTTTATATGTTAGAGTGTCAACTTGTATCAAAAATGTCTATACTCTGACACATTTGGACAAACCGTTTATCGTAGTGTGTCGTATGGAATTCGGAGAACTACATGCAACGTAGTAGCATTGTACACAAGCTTGTACTTGCCACGGTCGCTGTGATTGTTGTTGGCGTCGGCGTTTTTAGCCTCTCAATGATTGCCCGCGCCAGACAAGAATCAGGTAATCCCATTAGTGGGCAGACTGTTCCTCTGATCGGCAAGGCTCATATGGTTGGAGCCGCCAGTGGGCAGCAAAAGCTTGATCTCTCGGTCGGGCTACAGATGCGTAATAAGCAAGAACTGGATGTCTTGCTCGCCAATCTGAACAATCCCCATTCGCCCCTGTATCATCACTATCTCACGCCGCAGCAATTCGCCAACGAATTTGGCCCAACTGCCGCGCAGCAGCAGCAGGTTGTCAGCTACCTGCACAATCAAGGTTTTGCTGTTACACGTGTCTCATCCAATGGCATGCTCATCGACGCCAGTGCCGATGTAGCACAGGTCGAAGCCGCCTTTGCCGTCAAAATCAATAATTATCAAATTGGCTCGCGTACCTTTTATGCCAATGCGAGCGCGCCAACCGTGCCAAGCGCGGTCTCCTCACTTATCGTCTCAATTGGTGGCCTGGATAACAGCGTAAAAATGCGTCCTCTCTACCATCTCAAAAGCACAAGCGTCAAAAAGGCTGCGCGGAGCAAACGTGCTCTTGCTGGCCTCGGACCAACCGACCTGCTTGGCGCCTACGATGGTGCAGCTCTACAGCAAGCTGGTATCAAGGGCAACAACCAGACCGTTGCAGTATTTGAGTTGGATGGCTACCAGCAGAGCGATATAACGCAGTATCTGCAAACCTATAACCTCGGAAATCCCAGCATTACCAATGTACTTGTCGATGGCTTCAATGGTTCGGCTGGTGCGGGAGCTATCGAGGTCGAACTGGACATCGAAGTAGTTGCAGCAATGGCTCCGGTTGCGTCACAGATTGTGTATGAGGGACCAAACTCGACACAGGGCGTCAATGATACTTACAACAAGATTGTCACCGATAATAAGGCCCAGATTACCACAATTAGCTGGGGTGAGTGCGAAACACAGTCCGGGGCTGCTGAACTGCAAACGCTGGACGGTATCTTCAAACAAGGTGCCGCGCAGGGTATCTCGATGTTTGCGGCCTCCGGTGACTCCGGTGCGTACGACTGTAACGATACCAACCTTGCCGTTGACTCTCCCGCGAGCGATCCTTACATCATTGGCGTAGGTGGTACAAATCTGCAAACCAGTGGTGGTGCCTATGGCAGTGAGTCAGTATGGAGCAATCCTACTGATACGCAGCGCAGTCCAAAGGGTGCTGGCGGCGGTGGTGGTATCAGCAGCACATTCGCGCAACCAACGTGGCAGGTCGGTCCTGGTGTCAAAAATCAGTATAGCAACGGCAACCGCGAGGTGCCTGATGTCTCTGCTGACGCCGATCCCGCGACAGGCTATGCCGTGTATTGTACCGTCTCTGCGGCTGGCTGTCCCTCGACAGGTAGCATTACCGTAGGTGGTACAAGTGCTGCCGCTCCTATGTGGGCTGGTAGCATGGCGATGATCAACAACTACTTGCAGTCGCAAAACAAGCCGTTGGCTGGCTTCGTCAGTCCAAAGCTGTATGCTCTGGCGAACTCGCAGCAACAGTACGCTCCTTTCCATGATGTGACGAGCGGGACTAACCTGTACTATCCTGCTACTGCAGGCTATGATGAAGGTAGTGGTATCGGTACACCCGATATTTATAATATTGCGCGTGATCTTGCGGGTGGCAATGTGCCTGTGCCATCGCCCACGGCTGGTTCGCCAAATCCAAGTCCAACGGCCACAAGTGTGCCAACGAATACGCCGACATCTGTGCCGACAGATACACCTGTGCCAACGGACACGGCGACAGCGCCTCCATTCACAGGGTCACTTGTGCAAAATGGCGGTTTCGAGAATGGCGCGAATGTCTGGCAGGAGTCGTCTGCTGGTGGCTATGAATTGATTGACGCGAAGCATCCCCATACTGGTGCGTACGGAGCTTATCTCTGTGGCTATAGTTACTGTAACGATGTGGTTGCGCAGGACTTCGCGGTTCCTAGTAACGTCTCAAACGTTAGTATTAGCTATTGGTGGCAAGCCACAACGAAGCGCACATCGCAGAGTTGTGTTGATGCTCTTACCGTCTCGATCCTCGACAGCAATGGTCAGACGATTGGGCAGTTGCAGCAAATGTGCAACACCAATGCCTCCTCGAACTGGAAGCAGGAGACCTTCAATGTCAGCGGCAAACTCGCACAGTACGCGGGTCAAACGGTGACGTTGGTCTTCAATGGTCGTACACAGTACTCGCAGAGCACGACATCCTTCTTCGTGGATGATGTGCTTGTCTCCGCAAAATAGTAGTATCGTTACTACAAGAATGCTGATGATGCAAAGGTTCA
>CAXTUE010000064.1:0-1974 GCA_964247355.1 uncultured Ktedonobacteraceae bacterium
CACGCTGTAGCCCTATTGTTCCGTCGAAAGCGTTCATAACGTGTAACGCGGCCTCTGCAGTGCCGATGTCATGACCGGCACCCCAGAGATGGGCGGTATCGAGACAGACACCTACACGGGACTGAATTGTTTCTGGTAATAAGTGTAACACCTGTGCGAGTTGTGCGAAACTGTGACCTACGGCATTGCCTGCACCAACATCGTTTTCGAGGAGCAGCATAACTGCTTCAGGTGACTCCGATAGAACACTTTCGACGCCTTGCGCGATGCGGGCTACTCCTGCCTCAACTCCTGACCCACGATGACTTCCTGTATGAAAGACGACATAGGATGCGCCGATCTGGGGAGCACGTTGCATGGTCCATGTGAGAAGGGTGATAGATTTTTGCCAGATGAGATCGTCAGGCGAGGCAAGATTGATGAGATAGGGTGCGTGAATGACGATAGGGAAGATTGATAGTTCTTCAGTTGTGGACTTGAATGCGGCATCGCTGGAAGGGTTTGAGGCGGTTGGTCGCCAGCCCGTGGGATTGCTGACAAAGACCTGCATTGTCTGGCAGCCGAGCAACGAGGCTTGTTCTGCTGCTTTAGCCATCTTTGAATGTGTGGGCATGTGACGACCGATACGCATGGATAAGCTTCTTTCTATTACGGTTGTGCTATTATGGGGTGTGAGCAATCAGACTCGTACAAGCGACATTTGGCGGGGTGTGAGCAATCAGACCCGTACAGGTTTTTTATGTTTGTATCTCTAGTTTGTTTGGCTCCTGGTTTTCTGGCATGTTTGGTAGTTGTGTTAGGGATGTCAGGCCGAAGAGTTGCAGGAATTCGGGCGTGGTGGCGAAGAGAGCGGGGTGACCCACGCTTTGAGCGCGTCCAACTTCTATGACCAGACTATGTTGTAGAAGGCTGGCGAGGGCGCGATCACTGTTGACGCCACGCACACTCTCGATTTGACCGCGGGTGATTGGTTGGCGATAGGCAATCACGGCCAGCGTTTCTAGAGCGGATGAGGTGAGTTTCGCGGTCATAGGCAAGCCGAGTAGTGCAGCGATATAGCGAGCGTTCTCCGGTGCGGTTACAAGTTGCACCTGTTCGCCGAGATGCTGGAGACGGATACCACGCTCTTGCCGGACCAGCTCATCCTCCAAGTATTGTAGACCTGCACTCAGATGTGCCTCATCAAGGGCTAGCAGTTTACGCAATTCGGTTCGTTCGAGTGGACGACCGGAGACAAACAGGACACTCTCAATGGCTGCGGCGCATTGTTTGTCGGTAAGCGTTATAGATTCTGATGGTTGTTGAGTTTGTAAGTTGTGCATGGTGAAAGGATTATAGCATGTGAGTGATGAGTTGTCAGTAGAGAACTCGCAGGCTTTCTGTTTCAAAGAACATTAGCGGTCCACAGATGCGATATATCGTATTTCTACCACAGTCTTACAAGTCGGACGTATCTAAATGGCTAGTTTGAACGTGGTATGAATGAGAGGAGAAACTAGTATATGACAAACATAAATAGCGACGACAAACAAGAGAAACGTTTTATCGACCCTGAAACGGGTGCTCCCAGTGGCACCTCGTCGGCAGGCGGTATTACAGGTGGTGGTGGTGAAGCTGGCAACCAGACGAAGAGCCAGACGACTGGTGAGAGTGGACTTGAAAAGAAGGATACAAGTGCTGTCGCCACGGGTCATAGCGAACCAGGAGGCAATATCGGTGGGCGTGGCCCTGGTAGTCCTTCGTCGACGATTGGCGATCAGGATTCGACACAGGGGCGTAATGATATGGATATGATTGATCCGATGACGGCACGCGATCCGGCGCATCTCGATAAGGTCAATCAACAAGATAATACCGCGTAAGAGATTGCGCAACGCGATCCGTGAGTTTTCGCATTTTAAAGAATAAAGAGACGTTGCTCACAAAAAAAAAAAGATGTAAATGGAGGGGAGTTTATACCAACCTAGATATTAA
>CAXTUE010000064.1:1984-4831 GCA_964247355.1 uncultured Ktedonobacteraceae bacterium
GTGTTACTATGTGAGCAACGTCTCTTTATTCTTTAAAGGAAATATTATACATGTCTCAGCAGCAAACAGCGCGTCTTATTTTGATTCTGGGTGGCGCGCGGAGTGGGAAGAGTAGTTTTGCCGAGCGGTTGGCGACGGAGAGTGGCAAGCGAGTGGCTTTTATCGCGACGGCTACAGCAGGCGATGAGGATATGCGAGACCGTATTATGCGTCACCGCGCCTCGCGTCCAGCAGAGTGGACAACGATTGAGGAGCCACTTGACCTTGTGTATGCTCTGCGGAAGGCGAGTGAGCAGGCGGATGTTCTATTGCTCGATTGCATGACATTGTGGCTGTCGAACCTGTTGGGACAAGAGCAGTTTGTGGATGACGACGATGTACAACTCAAAAATGGATTTACCGGAAGGGTGCTCAATGTAATCGAGGCGATGCTTGAGGCGGTGAAAACTCTTGGGCCAGAGAAGACGGTGCTTGTCATTTCTAACGAAGTCGGGCTTGGCATTGTTCCTATGCACCCGCTTAGCCGCACATATCGTGATGCGCTCGGTTGGGCCAACCAGCGTATCGGGCGGGACGCGGAACGGGTTTATTTCATGATTGCGGGCCTCGCGGTGGATATCAAGCGTCTTAATGGAGAGGCGGGAATTTGAAGTATACGGGTCTTGATAACGGGTGTGGAGAGTGTTTGGGGTGTTATAAATAAGACCCCTGCGGTTTGCAGTGGAAAAACGGGTCGCGAAAGTGGTGTATTTTTGGTTGCGAAAGTGGGATAGGGTTGCGAAAATGCTACTTACAAAAACAAGTTTTTATATCTTATACTCTATATACATAATTCTTCTAAAACAGCAGAGTTATGTTTAGTGCCAGGCAAAGCAAGTTATTTTTTCTCTAGTTTAAATATATCTTTGAAGAGATAAGGACTTTTTTTGCTCGAAAGGCACATCACCCAGCTATGTTTGTTGAAAACACTACAACGAATTGGAGCACCTTATGAACAAAAAAGGGGACATGTTCGCTCGTATCGCTGGTCTATCTCGTTTTCCTCTCCTCTCATTTCTGGCGGCATTCAGCATCTTACTCATTGCTGTTCCGTCCACGGCTTTTGCCTCTGTTAAAGCCAGTCCGCTTGTCAAGGTAGCGGCTAGTAGCATTCCTACGCTTAGTACTTCCAAAGTTATTGGGCCGCATGCGGCAAACGGTACAGTAACGGTTGGCCTTGTACTAAAAACCAGTCATCTTGACCAGCAGATGAGTCTCTTGCACGCCTTGTACAATCCAAACAGTTCTTCCTATCACAAGTGGATTAATACAGGTGCCTTTGACGCGCAATTCGCGCCAGCAGCAAGTGATGTTACGGCTGCAAAAAATTATTTGACGAGCCATCATTTGCAGCAGATCAGTTCGCCAAGTACAACATTGATACTTGCAACTGGTTCGACACAAAATGTTGAGGCGGCATTCCACATTACGCTCAACGATTACAGGAGTGCGGACGGTCAAGTATTTTTCGCGAACAGTGCGTCGCCACAAATGCCTGCCGATGTCGCGAGCAGCATTGTTGGCATACTGGGCTTAAACAATGCGCCGAAAGCGCACAATAACGCGCTGCCGGACTCAAATTCAAAGGTCATACCTCCATATGGTGGAGGTCCATATGGCAAAGGTCTCACGCCATCGCAGATTGCTGGTATCTACGACACGAGTTCCGTGTACAAGAAATTGAATGACAAAGGTCAAGGAAGTACACTCGGCCTATTTGAGCTTTCTGGTTACACGCGTAGTGACATCTATTATTACACGAAAACGTTTGGCCTACGTCAGGTGCCTTTCTTTGACCGAAACGTGCTTGGTGGCCCGATTGCCATTGGTGGTTCAGTAGACTATGGCGCGGGTGAGGTCGAGCTAGACATCGAATTGCAAATTGCAACGGCGCCAGGGGCGAGAAGAATTTTCGTCTATAATGCTCCTAATACCGAGCTTGGTGGTATTGCTGAATACCTACAAATTGCAAAAGACAATTTAGCCGACTCGACAAGCAGCAGTTGGGGGCAATGTGAGTACGGTACCGACACAACCATTCATACCGAGGAGTTGCAAGCGTTTACACAGATGGCACTGCAAGGACAAAGCATTTTCTCGTCTGCGGGTGATAGTGGTGCGTATGATTGTGGTTCCGCTACTTCCAGTCTTGGCTTAACAGGTGCAAATGCGTTGCAGGTAGATGATCCCACCTCCAATCCATTTATGACCAGCGTCGGCGGTACTTCATTCCGTAAACCCAATCGTGGACCTGTCACCTTCGATCCTGGTTCTAACCCTAATCCCGCCTATCCTGGAACCTCAAAGGAATGGGTATGGAATCAGTCCTGTCCTAATTCGGATAGTTGTATAGGCGGCGGTGGCGGCGTCAGTCGTGTTTGGGCAAGCCCTGACTATGTTGCATATCAAGGGCAGGTATTGCCGGGCATTGTTGAGCCAAAGTACAGCCAGACTGGTGCGTATTGTGGGCAGACAGCAGCTAACTTGTGCCGTCAGGTGCCTGATGTCTCGCTCAACTCTGATCCGGGGACTGGCTATGCAATCTACTGTACCAACAAGGGTGGGGGTTGTGTAGACCCGACATATTCTACTAAAGGTTGGACTCGCTTCGGTGGTACCTCCTGCGCGGCTCCAATCTGGGCGGGTATTGCGGCTCTCTATGACAACTATCATGGACGAGCGGGTCTATTCAACTACCTTGTCTATCCATACGACTCGAAGGCTGGTTATGGTAGCCAGTTGCATGATATAACCAATGGCAACAATGGTTACTATCCGGCAGGGGCAACGTATGATCTGGCTTCTGGC
>CAXTUE010000064.1:4841-12796 GCA_964247355.1 uncultured Ktedonobacteraceae bacterium
TTTTTCTCAGTCCTCTAACAACAAGAATTGAAAAATATACAATGCTCTCTGCTCAACGCCATTGAGATTTTTATATTTGACAATTCTTGTTATAACCAGTTATACTACCTCCGCAACACTAATTTCTGTATTCTTACAGGGTGGCCTTAGCAGGGTGCTAGGACATAATAGGGAAGCCGGTGCGAATCCGGCGCAGTCGCGCTACTGTGACTGGTGAGTACACTATCGAACGGGATGTCACTGTTCCACTTGTGTGGAATGGGAAGACAAGATAGGGTGAGTTTGGAGCAAGAAGTCAGGAGACCTGCCTTGTAAGTTTTGCTCACGATCCTTCGCGATATGAGGAACGTGTACCGAGACATGAATAGGCAACTCCTATAACGTACGCTCATAATTAGAAGTGTGCGGTCCTCCGGTCAACAACCTTCATTCGACGCAAGGTGACAACGAGCATTGAAGCATCTCCAAGGGGGTAATGCTGGATGAACACTCGTGTCATCAATTCTCTTCAGGACGACCGCAAGGGTCGCCCCCAACACCGTTCAGTGGTTTATATGTTTCTGCTCTGTTTTGTGCTTTTGCTCGCAGCTTGCGGGGGGCAACAAAGCACGACGACTGGGAGTGTAGCAACGCAGGCGACGCCGACGGCAACACCGGCACTCGATGTGTATGGCACACCGATTGTTTTTCCTAAGACGGCACCGCAACGTATTGTGTCGTTGGTGCCGAGTACGAGCGAGATTCTGGGTGCGCTACATCTTGAGTCGCGGGTTGTGGGCATCGACTATTATACTAACTATCCCGCTAGCTTGACCTCGCGTCCGAAGGTTTCAAATGCGAATGGCGTGTTCAATGTCGAGCAGATCGTCGCGCTAAAACCCGATCTGGTCTTGAGCTATGGTGGTGAAACTAAGACGTATGATACAAAGCTCAAAGGTCTCGGTCTCAATGTCGTCGATCTGCAACTTACCAATCTAACGCAATCTATTCAGGAAATTGCGTTAGTGGGGCGCCTCACTTTGACGGAGGACACCGCGAACGCCTTAGTACAGCAATTGCTGAAGCAGGTTGACTCGATCAAGGCGACGGTGAAGGGTACGACGCAGCCATCAATTTTGCTGGAGGTCGATGACAGCGCACCGGGGAAGCCATTTGTGTTCGGTGGCGGCTCGTTCGGTGACGAACTGGCGCAAGATGCGGGTGCCGTTAACATCTTTCATAATAGCACCAGCAATGGTGGCTATCCGCAGGTAACTGACGAGGCTATTCTTACCGCGAATCCGCAATACATTGTGCTTACCGAAGACCCGGCGTATGGTGGTGATGTCAACGCAGTTTACAAGCGACCCAACTGGGGAAATATTGCCGCCGTCAAAAATCATAAGGTCTATCACGTCAATGTCGATATCATTCAGCGTCCAGGTCCACGCCTTGTGCAAGGTTTGCAGTGTGTAGCCCAGCTTGTGCATCCTGATAAGTTTTCGGGAGGATTGCCGGGTTATTGTTCGGCGAGCGTGTAGATAGGGAGAGAGGGGTACTATCAACAGAGAGCATACCCCTCTCAATCAGTTTGCACGGCCTACATGACCAGTTCGAGTGGTGCTGCTATCTCTTGACCAGCAAGCGACTTCAAGAAGGCCTCGACGACCTGTGGATCGAACTGGGAGCCGGCAGCGCGCCGCACCTCTGCTAGTGCTTCTTCAGATGACCGCTTTGACTGATAGGGCAAATCTCTTTGCATCGCGTCGTATGCTTCAGCGACTGCAATGATTCGAGCTGGCAGGGGAATGTTTTCTCCAGCCTTGCTAGCAGGATAGCCCTTGCCGTCCCACCGTTCATGATGATAGCGAACGCCATCGATCAAGTCATATAAGAAGGGGCTGGTCTCCAGGAGCTGTGCGCCAAGTTCCGTGTGTTCCCACAGTGACAGGCGCTCACGCACGGAGAGTGATGATGCCTTCTTCAGAGTCTCACTGGGGATGATAACCTTGCCGATGTCATGGACTAAAGCAGCGAGACCAATACGAACGATCTGCTTAGGTGGCAGTTTCATCGTTTGTGCGATAGCAGTTGCGTAATCGCTTACCGCATGCGCATGTTCACTCAGTGCTATATCGTGTCGGGCCATGAGAGATTGTAAAGCTTCTATTGCTTGAAGCGTATACATCTGCCACAACTGTTCTGGGTTTTTCCCTTCACGCTCGCGCGCCTCACGAAGCCCTTCTTGCTGCAATACTGCCAGCAGGTCCACATCAGCACTGATGTGCCGGGCCTCTTCCGCTGTACGAACCTGATTGCGTCCTAAACGCTTAGAGATATACATTGCCTCATCAGCCTGGACTAAGAGTTCCTGCTCTGTCATTCCATCAGATGGGAAGGTTGCTACTCCGATGCTCACCGTGACCTCAAGTCCTTCCTCTATGTCTGGCAGAGCCATAGGATGGCTAGCAACGGTTGCACGAATGCGTTCGGCGACGCATGTGGCCTCTTTGTTGTCAGCTTCGGGGAGCAGAACGACAAACTCCTCACCGCCAAAGCGACCGAGAGTGTCACCGCCACGTAAGGCTCTGGCGGCACGTTCGCTCAACTGGCGCAGTACAGCATCACCTGCGGCATGTCCATAGGTATCATTGACTCTTTTGAAGCGATCACCGTCGAAAAAGAGCAACGAGAAGGGACGATCATAGCGGTGGGCACGCTCTAATTCTTTTTTGAGCTGATCAATGACTGCTCGATGATTGGGCAGGTCCGTCAAGCCATCAGTCAAGGCCTGCTTTTGAATAGTAGCATAGGCGGTTTCAAGTTGTTGATGAGCGTTTTCCAGGTGGGCATGTGTCTGGGAAAGCGCATTGTGGGTTTGTTCCAATTCAAATGCGCGGTCTGCCTGCACAATTGCTCTTTCTGTTATAATGGCATGCAGGACGCAGAAAATAGCCATGATTGTGATGACCACACAGGCAAATTCCAAAAATTGCTGTTGCTCAATTGATGACTTCAGATAGATGGCAATCTGGGCATGGCAACCAAAGAACACGTACCAGTTCATGAAGATGATCGTCGTGAGACCGACCAGCGCGGATCCCCAGAAAGGCAAAAACAGTGCTGCGGTCACTGGAAGAACAAGAAAAACGGTCCAAATAATGAGGGACATGATGGGAAAGGAGAGTGGAAGTGTGCAAACGAGCGTTGCCATTCCCACAAACACGGAAGAGACGTAGAAGATGCTGGCACCCTTTAAATGTCCTTGTCGATTAATCCATAATGCGACCAGTAAGAACCCTGCTACTGTAAAATAAATCACATGATTTAGAAGCTGGAAGACATATACGTTATGTAGACATTCGATAGCCGTTTGCATAAGAAGAGAGATAAGCACAACAATGCTGAGAAGCCGTCTTTTGCGCAACGTCTCTTGTTCCTCAATATATTTTAGTGGTCCATGCACAGGCACCGTTATTGCGTACCAACGGGTGCTTAGTGTATCGAAAAATTGTTTCATACATTACCTCAAAAAAAGAAGAGCGTTCTCGTTGTTGCTTCTCTTTTTTCTATCGGTTGACTAGTCTATCTAGTGAAGGTACTATCTGGTTAACTCAAAAAACCTCTCGACGCGTAGACATGACTCTGGTATAATGAAACGAGCAAAAAGTAGAACACTAGTTTCATTTGGAGTGAGCTATGAGTGACCGCCTTGTTTCGCCCAATTTGACGGAGGAGGAGCAGATTATTGAAGGCAGCCTGCGTCCTCATCGTCTGGCGGAGTACATTGGGCAGGAGAAGATTAAGGCAAACCTGAGCATTCTACTGGAGGCGGCCAAGCGGCGCAAGGAGTCCGTCGATCATGTCTTGCTCTACGGGCCGCCAGGATTGGGTAAAACGACGCTGTGCAATATCATTGCCGCCGAGATGGGTGTGAGCATGAAGACCACCTCTGGTCCGGCGATTGAGCATGCGGGCGACCTTGCCTCTATTTTGACCGCGCTACAACCCGGCGAGGTGCTGTTTATCGACGAGATACATCGTCTGGCGCGCGCTGTTGAGGAGCGCCTGTATTCCGCGATGGAGGATTTCGCGCTCGACGTGATGATTGGCAAGGGGCCGAGCGCGAAGGCGTTGCGTTTGCCCCTGCCCAATTTTACCGTTGTTGGCGCGACAACCCGTGTTGGCGCGTTGACCGCTCCCCTGCGAGACCGCTTCGGAGCGATTTATCGTATGGAATATTACGACAAAGATGCGTTGGAAGAGATTGTGACACGTTCGGCACGTATTCTGAAGGTACCAGCCGAGAAGGATGGTGTAGAAGAGATCGCCGGACGCGCACGAGGGACGCCACGTATCGTTAACCGGTTGCTGAAGCGTGTGCGCGACTACGCACAAGTGCGCGCAAACGGCGTGATTACGCACGAGGTAGCGAAGGCTGCGCTGGACGCGATGGAGGTTGATGAAATTGGGCTTGACCAGACGGACCGCAACATGCTGATCACCATCATTCAAAAATTCAACGGTGGGCCGGTTGGACTTGAAACGCTGGCCGCTAGCACCAGTGAGGACTCGAACACGATTGAGGATGTGTACGAACCATACCTGCTACAACTCGGCTTTATCTCGCGCACACCACGCGGACGTGTCGCGATGCGTGCGGCCTATGAGCATCTGGGTCTGACGCCACCTCAAGCAGAGAATGGACCGAGTTTGTGGACAGCTTAAAAATGAGCGACTTCGATTATGCTCTGCCACCAGAGCTAATCGCACAGACGCCAATCGAACCACGCGACGCGTCGCGTCTGCTTGTTGTACAACGTACTACGGGCAGCATGATGCATCGCCACTTTCGCGACATCGGCGAATACCTGCGGCCCGGTGACTTGTTGATTGCCAATCATAGTCGCGTCATTCCTGCGCGATTGTTGGGACATAGAGCTGAGACTGGTGGTGCTGTCGAGGTGCTTTTGCTCTCAGAGCGGCCCGATCTCGGCATGGATTACTGGGAAGCTCTGGTGCGTCCGGGGAGACGGTTGCGCGTTGGCGACTATATCATTTTTGACAACGGGACGGGCAAGCGCGAGTGGTTACAGGCCGAAATAATGGACCGCACCGAGGCGGGTGGACGTGTCATTCGCTTCTCCATTGTGGGGCAGGAGCGTCGGGCGGAGAAAGACCCTTACGGTGTGCAGAGCATGGTCGATGTGCGACAGATGATCGATCAGCTTGGACGTATGCCGCTGCCACCCTATATCCATGAGACGCTTACAGACCCGGAACGCTATCAGACCGTCTATTCGCGTATCACGGGTTCTGCTGCCGCGCCCACTGCTGGGTTACACTTTACCTCACAGCTACTGGCGTCGCTGCAACAGCGAGGAGTGCAGGTAGGCTTTGTGACGCTACACGTGGGTCTCGATACCTTTCGACCTGTGGAGGTTGAGGATTACAGGGAGCACCAGATACATAGCGAAGAGATCGAGCTGAACGAGGAAACGGCGCATCTCATTCGCGAGACGCGGGCGCGAGGGGGACGCGTGGTTGCTGTTGGCACGACATCGGTGCGTGTCCTGGAAAGTGTTGCCAGTATGCATGAAGGGCGCATCGAAGCATATAAAGGTAGTACACGGCTCTTTATCACTCCAGGCTACTCTTTTATGGCGGTGGATGCCATGATTACAAACTTCCACTTGCCGCGTTCAACCCTGCTGTTGCTGGTCAGTGCTTTTATGAGCAAGGACCTGATGGAGCGGGCGTATCAAGAGGCGATTCGGGAGCGTTACAGGTTTTTTAGTTTTGGCGATGCGATGCTGCTGTTATGACGTTAATATAGGCAATGAACTGCCCGGTGGCGGACGCGATGATGTACGTTTATGAAATAGATGGTAATGAGCAAACGGACGCCCACAAGGGGACTACCCTACTATACACGGCGCGCCATGTATAGTAGGGTAGTCCCCTTGTGGGCGTCCGTTTGCTCATTACCATTTCCGCTTTCTTATTCCCCTGCAAGAATAAGCTCTTGGATACCTCGGAACAACAAAAGTAGTATGTCTACGTGGCTTAGGATGAGCCGCAGAAAAAACAGGAAAACATGTTCACGAAAATTGGTAACATCACGGTAGGTGTCAGAGATCAAGACAAGGCCCTTGATTTTTATGTTAACAAGCTGGGGTTTGAAAAGGTAGACGACCAGCCTATGAGTGAAACAGAGCGTTGGCTTGAGATTGCTCTGCCCAGCACACAGACGCATCTTATGCTTGGTCTGCGTGGTCAGAGTGCCAGCAACACTACGGGTATGACGGGCTTTGTTCTGCATACTGATAACATAGAGGAGACGTGTGCAACGCTCAAAGCTCGTGGAGTTACGCTTACTCAGGAGCTTAGTACGCAACCATGGGGCAAATGGGCGCAACTCGTTGACCTCGATAACAACGAATTTGGTATCTGGGCGCCTGCCTGATAGACTTTCGCATCACAGCCAGATGCGCCAGTGGTCGGGCGCATCCACAGAAGCGTCTTGTAGGTCGGCGTGGTTGGGCCAGAGCGTTGCACCGGGGTCGAGTCCTTTGTAGGCAACGGCAATCGCGCCCAACCATGTTTCGTCAATGGTGAGCGCATCCATCTCGGCGCGTGAGAAGAAGCGGGCATCGTCCAGTTCGGCGAGATTGGGTTGTAGGTCGCTAATTGGCGAGAGCAGTTTAGCACGAAACATAAAAAAGTAGTTGTGTTCGCCACTCTCCAATACCCAGAGGCGCACACCGAGCAAGCCTTCGATTTCGACGCGCAGGTTGGTCTCCTCGAAGGTCTCACGCACGGCGGCGGCGTCTGGCAATTCCCCTATGTTGACGCGCCCTGCTGGTAGGAGGTAGCGACCTTTGGTCAGACCATATGTGTTACGCACCAGCAACACACGTTCATCGTGCATCACAACCGCACCCGCGCCAATGCTAAGGGGACGTTTCGGGCGGGATTGCTCGGAAGCGTTATGCAACGGTAACACCGAGACGTTCTAGCAGTTTGCGGCTTATCTCGGCGCGATGCTTGATGGGCATGCGACCGGGGATGCAGTGTGAGTCCGAGCCAGTGCTGAAGAGCAGATCGTGTTTTTCTACATAGGCGAGGTAGGTCGCGATAATTTCTTTAGTATGGTAGGGATGATAGATTTCGATACCATCAATGGGAATCTCGCCACGTAACGAGTCGAGCAGGGACGGGTCATAGAAGGTAAAACCACTTTCGCGACGACCTGGATGGGCGATCAGACAGACACCTCCACTTTTGTGTACGGCATCGACAGTCTCCGCCATGTCAGCTTTGATGGATGTAAAGCCAGCCTCGGTAATCATCTGCATCGCGGTTTGCCAGTTGGAGGCGTGACCGTGTTCGCGTAGTAGATAGGCATTGTCGGAGGGACGACGCAGATTGCCACCGTTCTCTTTGAGCAGCTCTTCCTGGCGTGGCATCGCATAGCCTTTACGCTGCAATTCCTCGTTGACGGCGTGTGTATTCTCTAATTGTAGACGGACAATTTTCTCGGTCAGGGGACGTAGTTCGTTCTGCTGTGGATCGAAGCCGTAGCAGAGCATATGACCCATTCTGCCATTCCAGTCGGTACTCATCTCGACGCCCGCAAGTACTGATAGACGTTTCTCAGCACCTAGAGCCTGTATCTCCGCAACCTTATCGACGCGATCATGATCGGTTACAGCGACAAGCTGAAAGCCCTCGGTGACAAGGAAGTCGATGAGTTGTTGCGCGGGCCAGCGTCCATCGCTATAGGTTGTATGCATATGTAAATCGACTGAGGCGTCGGGTGTGAGCGTGATTGATGTGGTATTAGAAGAGATGGGATGAGTCAAAATATGCTCCTTTGGCATGTTTTAGAATACTATTTTATTACTTCCTTGCTATATTACCACATCTAAGAAATATACATGCTATTGTGATAGCAATTTATTCGTCTTATATAT
>CAXTUE010000065.1:0-1036 GCA_964247355.1 uncultured Ktedonobacteraceae bacterium
CGACGAGCGTAGGGACCGCATTCATCACGTCCGTCTTTGGTCCCTCGGTGCGCGGTGGATATGATGCATGCAGTCCCTACAGGCGTTTGATGTATCTCTCAAAAACCTCCCGTTGAAAGCATTCCCCGAGCCGCATTCGGGGAATGCTGCGCGGCAGCGGGTGCCCTGATTCCCGCTCATGAGCGTTGCCCCATAGTAGCATTGAATGTATGTGATACAATTGTGTGCAACGAACCGCCGAGTTCGTCGCACTATTTTATGAATAGAAGGAGGGCGCTATGTTTCGTTGGGACCTGTTCGCCCACTACCTGTATGGCGACCCCGACCTCATCTTTTTACGGGCCGCCTGGACTACCCTGTGGATTTCAGTTGTCGCGCAAATCATCGGTGTCATACTTGGTCTCTTCCTGGCCCTGATGCGTATGTCGCGCTTCAAGTCGCTTAACTGGATTTCCGGTGCCTACATCTGGTTTTTTCGCGGTAGCCCCCTGCTCGTACAGGTACTCTTGCTGTGGGTCGCCCTGCCAAAACTCGCCGCCAGCAACCCGTATTTGCTCCTGCCCGACTTTGGCTGTGTCCTCGTTGCCTTCTCGCTAAACGAGGGCGCATACATGGCGGAAATCATTCGCGCCGGCATTAGCTCGGTTGATACTGGTCAAATGGAGGCAGGCAAGGCTCTAGGCATGCGTTTCAGTCTAGCTATGCGTCGCATCATTCTGCCACAAGCGGCCCGCGTCATCGTGCCTCCACTCGGCAACGAGTTCAACAACATGCTCAAAACCACCTCGATTGCCTCAGTGATCGGCGTCTTTGAACTGACAAACGTCGCTACCGTCTACGGCTCGCCCACCTTTAGCGTCTTCGAGTTATTGCTCGTCGCGACTATCTATTACCTGCTCTTGACCACCCTCTGGAGCTATGTGCAGGGCTTGCTTGAAAGACGACTCGACCCCAACCGCACTCAAAAAGTTGAGTTGATCGAAAGTAAAAGCTTGGCAACACGTATGATGGGCTTTGGCAGACCAAACGCTGGAGG
>CAXTUE010000065.1:1046-10539 GCA_964247355.1 uncultured Ktedonobacteraceae bacterium
ATGATATGGTGTACGCCGAGAAAATCGTGAAACGCTTCGGTAGCTTAACCGTGCTCAACGGCGTCGATCTCTCGGTAAAGCGTGGGCAGGTGGTCGTGATTATTGGACCGAGCGGCTCCGGCAAAACAACCATGCTGCGCTGCATCAACCATCTCGAAAAAATCGACAGTGGACGCATCTACGTCGACGGCCAACTGGTTGGCTATCGCGAGGTCAATGGCAAGCTGGTTGAGGACCGCGAGGAGAATATCGCACGTATCCGCTCCCACATCGGCTTCGTCTTTCAACGTTTCAACCTGTTTCCTCATATGACCGTCCTCGAAAACATCATCGAGGCCCCAATTCATGTGCTGGGCCAGTCGAAAGAAGAGGTGACGGCCCGCGCCCATGACCTTCTAAAGAAGGTTGGTCTCTCCGAAAAGGCCAATGCATTCCCGCACAAACTTTCTGGCGGCCAGCAACAACGCGTCGCTATTGCCCGCGCATTGGCTATGAATCCCAAATTGATGCTGTTCGACGAAGCAACGTCCGCGCTCGACCCCGAACTGGTCGGCGAGGTGCTGAAGGTCATGCGCCAGCTTGCCGACGAGGGCATGACGATGGCCGTGGTGACGCACGAAATGAGCTTCGCCCGCGATGTCGCCGACCACGTGATCTTCATGGACAAGTCCGTGATTGTCGAGCAAGGTCCACCGGAGCAGGTGTTCGAGCATACACAAAACGAGCGCACACGTAATTTCTTAGGAATGATTGCCGAGTAAATGCGTATTCACAGTACACCGCTTATCTCGACAACACCCATACGTTCCGGCGTGCAGCTACTCGAAGTGTATGCGCCCAATCTTGCGCAGACCGTGCAACCGGGCCAGTTCTGTATGCTCCGTTGCGGTCCAACAAATGCCAGCGACCCACTGTTGCGTCGCCCCTTCTACGTGCATGGCATCAACAGAAGTCGCGGCACCTGTACCTTCTATATCCACGTGCAGGGACGCGGCACCACATGGTTGGCCGCCCAACCCGAATGCGCAGTACTCGATATCCTGGGACCGCTTGGACACGGCTGGACGCTTCGCCCTACCACACGCAATGCGCTCCTCATCGGTGAGGAGCGTTCCATCACCGCCCTCACACTGCTTGCCCAGCTCGCCCTCGAACAAGACATAGCCGTCACCCTCATCAATCACAGCCAGTCGCTCGAAGACAGCTACCCGCCCGCGCTCCTCTCAACCGAAGTCGAATATTCCATCGTGACCGAGCAACAAGACAAGCACCTGCTCCAAACCCTGAAAGACGTTCTCCCCTGGGCTGACGCCGCCTACACCAGCCTCTCGCACGACACATCGCTCGCCCTCTACAACCAGTTTGAACGCCTCCGCATCAAAAACTTCGCACAGGCCGCCACAACCAGCCCCCTCGTCTGCGGCACCGGCACCTGCTACGCCTGCACCATAGAAACCCGCACAGGCCAAAGACTCGTCTGTAAAGACGGCCCCGTCTTCGACCTGCGCGACATCGTACGCTAACGCCAAATAACGTTCCATCAATCCCCTATTATGAACACTTTCTGCCGCATTTGAACCCCCATAGGGGGTCTACATTCCATCACACCCTCTCAGCAATCGATCCCTTCCCTATATCAATGAAACGTACCCACATCCCCTTCAACACAATCATTTCCACCGATTTTGAACCCCCGTAGGGGTCTGCATTCCATCACACCCTGTTGGCAATTCACCATCTTAGAAGGATTGTGTAACGTTTCAACATATCCTCTAACATGGTGAATCGCCAACAGGATGTAATGAATTAGACCCCTACAGCGTGACCCGATTCCCCCCCGCAGGCATCGTAAACCGCAAAAACCCACCCATCGCCAAACGTGTACAAATAACAGCCAGCGTGAAGAGGGCCAAGAGTAGCGCAGCCGTCTTCAATTCATAGATACCAAAATCGACCAGGCTTAAATGGTTAGCACCATTATCGAGCAAACGGAGAAGTGCCGAGCCTTGCTGAACGCCAAAGAGGTTGACGGGTAGCCCAAACGCCAGCGTTATCAATAGATCAATGCCAAAACATAGCGCGGCCAGTCGCGGCCCAAGCAGCCAGAAACGCCGACTCAAACGCTCTCGCTTCGTCGACGTAATGCGGCGTGTAGCCCAGAATGGTGCGAACAAAAACTGGATGCTCAGGAAGACGAGCGGAGCCAGCACAAACAACCAGTCGGGAAAAATCGTCGGCGTAATCAGCGAACCAAGCCGACCGAGCGTGAACAGCACAATACCCTCGATCACGCCCCGTCGATAACTGATTTTGTTGAACATAATAGTAAACTTTATCTTCTCTGTCGTAGGGATCGGTTATGTGTTTTGATGAAATAAAATGGATGTGCCGGAGGTAGGGACGGCATTCATTCCGTCCGTCTCTGGCCTCTCACCCCGGCAAATGGACGGAATGAATGCGGTCCTACCGTATCCAGAAGAGTTCGTTAAACAGCATAAGCAGTCCCTACTCTTCAAGCACATATTATAGTATTATCCAGGAGGCACTATGCGATATGAATATGCAAGCACTTGTCGTTGGAGTGGAAGAGTATCTCCGACAGCAGCAGACGCGCTACATAGATGAGTTGCGTGAGGTCTGCGCAATCGACTCCGATAGTCATAATAAAACTGGGATAGACACAACAGCCTCCTATTTTGCGGCCCGTATGCGTGGCCTCGGCATGGATGCCACAATAGTCAAACAGCAAACATGGGGCAACGATCTTATCGGAACGTTGCACGGCGAAGGCAAAGGGTGTGTCTTGCTCCTGGGACATATGGATACCGTCTATCCCGTGGGTACAGCAGCACGTCGTCCTGTACGCGTCGAAAATAACATTGCCTACGGTCCAGCCGTGATTGATATGAAGGGCGGCATTTTGCTGGGCATCTATGCAATCGAGGCACTACTGGCACGCTCGTATTCCAACTTTGGAGAGATTCGCTTCCTGTGCGTTTCGGACGAAGAGATCAGCGTTCGACATTCATTGGAACTTCTGCGCTCAGCATGCGAAGGGTGTACTGGAGCATTTGTGCTTGAAGCGGCCCGTGCGAACGGCGATATTGTCAGCGCGCGCAAGGGCAATGCATGGTATACACTTACCGCGCAGGGGCGTTCGGCCCATGCCGGAGTCGAGCCGGAAAAAGGTCGCAACGCTATTCTTGAAATAGCACATCAAACCCTACAGCTTACAAGTATCAATGGATGGCGCGAGGGCATCTCAATTAACGCTGGTTGTATCTCCGGGGGTACGGCCCCCAATGTTGTGGCAGAGTCGGCAATGGCTCGTCTTGACCTGCGCTTCTTACACAATGAAGATCGCGTAGCAACAGAGGCACGCTGGCACGAACTTCTGAAAAAGCACGTTGTCGCCGACGTTGAGACAACGCTTATGATGGAGCCGGACCCCAGAAACCCGATGGTTATGACACCTGCAAGTAAAGAAATGGTTATGACCGCGAAAGAGATTGCCACGATGCTCAGCTTCTCACTTGCCGATACCACAACGGGTGGTGCCTCGGACGGAAGTTTCGTGACCGATTTCGGTATCCCAACCCTTGATGGTCTCGGTCCCATAGGAGGTCGCGACCACAGCCCGTATGAATACCTTTTGCTCGACAGCATCGCGCCACGTGGCGCATTACTTGCTGGGTTGATCGCGCATGCGAGCACATGAGGCCGTCTTTATGCGCTCATAGAAGCATTGTTCGCTGTTCCCACTCTATGCTATAATCTGAAAAGGAAGCGTATCTTTATCCTTGCGCCTGCGCGCATATCCATACGATATATCTTAAAGAGCACTTATACATCCCTTAAAGCAAACCTGGGGATATTTATAGGGCATTATAAAAATTGCATCTCCCCTGATCCAGACTCGCCCAGTATACTTAGTTATTAAGGCAGGCGAGGATAGAAACAGGAAAGGACCCGAACATGTTTAATCCCGATCAAGACTTGGAAGCACGATATCAATCGGTTACGGTGACTCCCGACTGGTATCAGACAAATATTCCCTGTCAGGTGGGTTGTCCCGCACATACGGACGTTTCCACCTATATTGGCTTGATTTCACAAGCTCGTTTCGACGAGGCATATCTTCTCAATCGTAAAGCAAATGTTGTGCCTGGTGTGCTGGGCCGCACCTGTGCGCGTCCCTGCGAGCCAGTATGTCGCCGTAACAAGGTCGATGGCAAGCCTATTGCTATCTGCTGGTTGAAGCGCGCCGCCGCCGACCACCGCGAATATCGCCACCACGCCGAAAAGCCTCCAATCACCAAAGATAAAAAAATTGCTGTTATCGGTGCTGGCTCGGCTGGTCTGGCCTGTGCGCGTGACCTGCGCGAAATGGGCTATCCCGTCACCGTCTACGAGCAGTATCCCACGGCTGGCGGCGTCATGGTCAATGGTATTCCAGTCTGGCGTCTTCCCCGCGATGTGACTCGTGAAGAGTGCGACGAGTACATGGAAGACATCGGCGTCGAGGTCAAGTATAACGTCCGTGTTGGACGCGACGTTCAGATCAAAGACCTGCTCACACAGTACGACGCCGTATATATTGGCGCGGGTTGTTACATTCCTAACCCACTCGCCGGTCCTGACAACAAGGTTATTCCTGGCGCGGACCTCAAAGGCGTCGTCGACGGCATTCGCTTGCTGGAAAAGACAAACTATGGCGAACCAATGTTTATTGGCAAACGCGTAGCTATCCTCGGTGCTGGCTTTACCGCTCTCGACTGCTGCCGCACCTCAATTCGCTTCGGTGCCGAAAAGG
Organism: uncultured Ktedonobacteraceae bacterium; assembly: GCA_964247355.1. Classification (GTDB taxonomy): domain Bacteria; phylum Chloroflexota; class Ktedonobacteria; order Ktedonobacterales; family Ktedonobacteraceae; genus JBBQVS01. The sequence continues at coordinate 5,860 of CAXTUE010000065.1, forward strand.
TGTACGTTGTCTATCGTCGCTCAAAAGAAGAGCAGCCCTCTGACGAGTATGAGGTCGATGAAGCAGTACTTGAAAACGTCGAGTTCCTGTACCTCGCAACACAGACCGAAGTTCTTACAAAAGACGGCGTACATGCCAGTGGCGTACGCTTTGTACGCAACAAGCTAGGCGATCCCGATGCGGGCGGTCGCCGTCGCCCTATGCCTATTAAGGGCAGCGAGTTCGATCTCGAAGTAGACACTGTTGTACCAGCCTTTGGTCAGTATAGCGATGCCTCATGGCTACAGACGGAGGAACTAGGGCTTGAGGTTAACAAGTACGGCATTCCTCTGGTGGACTTCGATAGCTGGATGACCAACGTCCCCGGCCTGTTCGCGGGTGGCGACTACACTCAGGGATCGCGCAATCTGATCTCTGCTATCGGCGATGGACGTGATGCGGCAGGCGCAATCAACCGCTATCTTGGCGGTGTTGACAAGCCAGCCGAGGCCGCCGAAGAGGTCGAACTGCCCGATTACCGTCGTGGCATGGTTGATAACTACGAGTCGATTGGACACCAGTTGCTGCCCTCACTGCCACTCAAGGAACGCTATAGCAATACACGTGAGGCAGAAACGGGCTACACACCGGAGCAAGCAGTTATTCAGGCGAGACGCTGTTTACAGTGCCAGTTGAATATTATGATCGACCCCTCGATCTGTATTCTGTGCTCTGCCTGTGTCGACATCTGCCCCTATGACTGTATTAGCATGGAGGGCCTCTCGCGCATCGTCAAGGGCGATACAATGCATGAACTCACCGAAAACTGGGAGGGTGGCGCCGATATGATTATCGACGAAGAGAAGTGCATTCGCTGTGGCCTCTGCATCGTGCGCTGTCCTACCGACGCGATCTCAATGGTGCAGTTCGAGGTTTCCAGCCCCAATGATCGCTGGACAAATGTTTACCTTACGCTAGTCCCTTAACAAAACAAAACAATTTTGGCCTGAGATTTTCGCTTAAAAGCTCTGGCCATACTTGTTTGCTTTTGTATACTCTCCCAAATTTCCTATTCATTTGCATAAAAAGTGTTCGATAGAGATAATAGAATGACGCATTCTATTATATTCAAATATCACTATTGAAAAGGAAGCACTACAATGCCTAGCCCTCGACGTATACAACGCTCTGTAGCTTTGTGCGCTACAGCTCTTTGCCTGTGTATATTAGCAGCATGTGGCGCCAGCGACGCCAGCACAAGCGAGGCAACACCAACGCCAACACCAAAGACACCACCGGTTGGCAACACTGTTGTCGCAGTCACTTCGGTCGCAAGTACCCCTGGTATCGGCCCAACCGTTATTCTTTCGCCAACACCCATTCCTGGAGGCGGCGTCCATAGCCAGCAAGTTGTTCTTTCAGACCGCACTCTAATTATTAATGACATAAGTAAAAGCGCGGGTTCAGATGCAACCTCGACAGCGATTCGTATGACAATGACGATGAAGAATACAGGTACAAAAGCTATTACGAATTCGCCAAATTTCTATTCACTTTTTGGCACCGAGGGCGACGCATTTGGCTTGTCCACCAATACAGCAGGGAGTTTCTTCGGCTCAATTGACGCCAATAGTTCGCGCAATGGCACCGTTGTTTTTCAAGTTCCGACTGGTGCCACCAAATCACTCAAACTGTTCTTCCGGTCAAATGTAGAAAACGAAAGCGTCTTTATTCCCTTTACGGTCTAAATTCCTCCTTCGCTCATAGCAAAACACGACAAAGAGACAGCTAACTCGAAAACTTTCCTGATCAGTTGTCTCTTTGTAGCATACTCACAGTAAGCAATTGTTAAGGAATTGTAAAAAATCTGCTTGGAAGCCTTGACATTTCACGTTATTTCTAGCAAGATAATAACAAGCCTTAACATATGAGAGAAGTGCGTCAAAAGAGACGTAGTATATCATAGAGAACAAGGCGAGTGGACCACAGATCGGCCTGTACCTTTTTCTGCTCTCTAGTCGTTGGCCAGATACAGTATCATTAGGTGCCACCAATGACTTTTTAAGAAAAGGTAGAGCTGAGTTCTGCAAGGAGCTGTTGATGGTGCAACAAGACTGGTCGGATGATGATCTTGCCTCCGGGCTACATAAGCATAACCCGGATGCCCTGGAAACGCTCATCTCTCGCTATTCAAGAGAACTTTTCTATTTTATTCGTCTGGTACTGGATGGCGTAGGTGTTGCCCAGGACGCGGAAGAGTGTGTCAATGATCTCTTTGTGGCCGCTTGGCAAGAAATTGCCTCCTTTGATCCAGGACGTGGCACGTTACGAACATGGCTTACGATGCGTGCTAAGTACATAGCCCTGGACCGCCGTCGGCAGTTGTGCCGCCGTCAAGTACATAATACACAGTTGGCCGACGAAAACCGGCAATGGGCTTCGTCCGATAGCACAGGAAATCGAAAAAATTTTGGTTGGGGTGGATATGAGAGCGAGAACCGCGCTGTACTCCCTCCGCATCCAGAGTCGAGTATGGAAACATTGCTAGAACAGAGCGAGAGACGCGAAGAACTGCGTCTCGCCTTGGCGACGCTGCCGGAGCTTGACCGCTATCTGATCTATCAACGCTACTTTAAGTTCGCCAGCACGGAAGAACTTGCGGCAAAAACTGGCTTGACACGCCATGCTGTCGATACGAGACTCTGGCGAGCGCGGAAAAGCTTACGCGAGGCTCTCAAGGAGCATGCACATGAGTACGAGCGAATTTGACAATGAATGGGATGATCTAAGTATCGATTCTGCTTTGTTGCTCAAACAGGATTTAGGACTACCTGACGATTTTACAGATGAAGATATAGCATTTGCTCAGGAGATGGAGGCTCTGTTCGCTCCAGAGAAGGAGGAAATGCCGCCTCTCTTTGTGCAAACACTCTTGGAAGCTGAAAATCCACGCTTTCAACCCGTCGAGAAAGAGCTAGAATACAAAACACATGCCCGCGTCTTTCGTCGTCTGAAACTGCGGCGCCGTCTCTTCCGCACAGGCAATTTTCCCTCTCTCTCAGTACATTCACCAATAGCAAGGCCACCACGTTCAGTGCTCGCGCTGCTTGTAGCATGCTTGCTGTTTGTGGTGTTTACAATCGTTGCCACGGGTCCATCATTCGCATCCGGTCTTGATGTGCTGCTCTCAGGCCGTCACGGAGGTGTGCTATTAGTCAATAGCTACCCTAACATGTCGCCTACCAAACCTAAAAATTCACCTGTCGGCGATGCTATCTCCAACACAACTCCCAAAAGAATTACCTTGTTAGAGGCGCAACAACAATTAGAGTTTCAGATTTATCGTCCAATCGCGTTACCTAACCGCTATACGCTCAATACGGCCTACCTCTATCAGGGTCTCGACCAAAGCTGGGCCGACGGACCAGCTATAGATTTAGAGTACACCTACGAACGTCAGGGAGGTTCCTCGCACGGAACTGGCAAAATTTCCGTTTGCGAGTTTAAACCACATGGACAGGTCCTTCAGGTGGTACAGTCTGGTGCCGCTCACTCTTTACAGTTCGGGCGCGATGGCCAAGCTCAGGCAATCTATGTCGACGGCCAATGGGTGCATATCAATAAGTTCTCACGCGATTGGATGTATGGCAGTCGCAGCGAAATCATTTATGAGCACGATGGCGTGATATTCTGGATTGTCGGCGATCAGCGCGATGGTATAGGTCAGCAAACGCTCCTGGGCATCGCGAACTCACTTCAACCATTCGATATGCACGCTATTCATATGGTTGGACGCGTTAACGACGTAGTTGTTGCCTCTGACAACTCGAACTGGCCTTTTGCCGATGATATGGTTTATGCTGGTGAGCCGGACGGTTCATCACTGGAAATCATTAGTGCCGGCTTTCCATCTCTAAGCGTCCACGTTACACCAAACCAAACACACACGAAATAATGGCAAATGATAAAGAGAGCATGATAGGGCCTTTTGGTTGACCCGAATCACATCTTTCTCAAAAGATGTGTCGAGTAGGAACGGCATTTATCACGTCCATCGTCGCCTCTCACCTCTCCAGGAGGACGTGATGAATGCTGTCCCTACGAAAAATGCATGCACGAAGGGTCTACCATGTAGACCAAAAAGCCTTGGTTATACTCCCTAAGCACTGGACAAGTGTACCCTCCATCTGGTATGCTTCTTACTGTAAGGCCCGTCTGCTTCTATGCTTGCATGAAGTCAGATACTTATTCCAGCAACGACGCTGGAAAAGATGTTTGTTATGCCTCAGAGCAGAGGATGAAAGACATGAAACAAATGGCAACTCCTAAACCACATGGTATACCCAAACTTCGCACCCTACGCCAGCGCAAAGGATTGAGCCTCGGTCAACTTGCCACCCTGACAGGTATTCGCCGGGACACTATCACACACCTGGAAAATGGACGCGAAGACGCTCAACCCTATCATCTCCGTCTGCTTGCACGTGTACTCGAAGTACCCGCACTCGACCTCGTGTCTTAAAGACGTTTAGAAGAGGATATACTCCGTAGCCCATTTCTGGCTACAGAGTATATCCTGTTTCATCTTCCAGGTAGACATGCCCCTGTGTCCCGTCAACAATAATGTACTGCCCGTCTCGTATACGCTGCAACGCCCCCTGCACATTCACCACTGCTGGCACTCCATATTCCCTTGCCACA
>CAXTUE010000065.1:10558-12639 GCA_964247355.1 uncultured Ktedonobacteraceae bacterium
CCGACTTCCAAAACAATGCCCTTCACAAGCGGAAAGATGGGTGTCCATCCTGGGTCCGTCGCCTGTGTGACAAGAATATCCTCGGTAGTCAGACGGCCCACCTCTTGTACATTCTGTATAATACGAGCACGACCACGCACACGACCACTACTTGCCGCAACACCCAGAAGCAGAGATGCGGTTTGTTCCGCCTCGACAAGAGGCTTACCATCGGGTCCGAGCGCATCCGGCGCAATTACTGTAAGCCAATAGTCGTAGGCCATCCGTCTATCTGCAACACGCGCCTGTAATTCCTGCGCTGATACAAGGCCGTTCTCAGCTATCTCCTGTATTTCCGTTGTCTTCAAAAAGAAGATATCATCGTACTGGTGAAGCCATCCTCTCTCGATCCATCGTTGCCCAAATTGTGCATAGACCCTACGCATCGGAAAGAGAAACTTGGTCACGTAAAATCTGCTATTATCGCGGTTCACGATTGCCTGCTGTGCCTTCTTGAGCACAAAACGCAACACCACTCTACGTACCGGGTCCAGACTGCCTACCATCGCGGCAATAGCTTCCTCACGACGTTGATATTGTTGTTTCTCTGTCTCGACAGGGTTGACGCTCTCGCCTGCTTGCAGGTAGTTTGCGAGTAACACTATAACCTGTTCTGGAGCTTCGGCCCAGCGTGGATTGAGCAGTTCAACCTCGTTCGGGCAACGGTGTCCATGACGCCGCAAAAAGTCGTCAAACTGCTGGAGAAATGTCATGGCCTCTGGCGTGGCTCGTAGAAGCTTTAACGCTTGACCAGAACTGTTATCGAGAAGTAGAGTACTCAGTTGCTGCTGTTGAAGCAGAGATGCCATGCGCCAGAGCATCGGCCCAACCTCAGCACTATATACGCCTGGAAGCCCTGTTACAGCGTCCTGCGCTGTGCTAAAAGATGTCCACCATTTTGTGAGACGTTCGAGTATAGCATAGAATAGGGCAGATGGAACGCTTATGCGTATGTTGGTGCTGAATACGTACTTTCCTCGCTCGCTCCATGTGGGCAGACCAGCATTCCACAACTCACTGTCACTAAGAAGGCTGAGGTCCTGTTTCATAAAGGTCGTCACCCACTGCTCAATCTGGGCAAAAAATTCTTGTGGCGTATGCTTCGGTTGTTTCTGCTGTTTTGGTTGTTTCGGTCCTTTCGATGCACGTACATTTTGATAGAGGGTTGCGAAAAGCGTTCGTAAAAGACGCCATGGACGGAAACCATGTCTTTTCTCTCCAGTTCCACGCGGACGACTGCCCCACGTCTTATCTATCATGTTCGATGGTAAACCATACTTTTCTGTCAAACCGTAAATGACCCCACCCTCGTTAATATAGAGACGACCATAAAAACGTCTCAAGCCCTGCTCAGCTTGTGAGTCTAATTGGAACACTCTAGCAAAGTTGGTCGCGGTGAGAGGAGTAATTGGAAACGGCAGATTTTCGCCCACGTTAGTGCGCGTCCACACATCATACGGTTGAGAAGGTTGGGCTTCTCCTTCATCCCAGCTATCATCTCCTGGTGGCACCTTCTGTATATCAACCGTTGTTGTGATAGGACGAGACTGGAGTATAAAGATACGCTCGTGCTCAATGGCCCATTCGATATCCTGTGGCCTTCCAAAGTGCGCCTCTATTCGCTCCCCAAGTTGCTGCAACGCAACAATGTGCGCGTCTGTGAGTGTTGTTCTTTGCTGCCTCTCGGTAGCAATGCTCTGGCCCTGCATACCCTGTTCTACTGGAACCGCTATGCTTGCTTCCATACTTCCCTCAAGCCGTTTCACAATTCCAGTTCTTTCATCTACAGTAATCATGTCGGGCGTCACCTGTCCCTCGACAAGAGCTTCTCCTAAGCCCTTGATCGCATTGATTACTATCTCATCAGTACTGCCCGTTACGGGATTTACGGTAAAAAGCACCCCGGAGACATCGGCTTGAATCATCTGCTGTACCACTACCGCGAGACGAAGCGAAGACGAAGCAATGCCTTGACGCAATCGAGAGACCAGTGCTCGTGCTGTCCATAGCGAGGACCAGCAGTGTTTCATTGCCGCTAATAC
>CAXTUE010000066.1:0-12631 GCA_964247355.1 uncultured Ktedonobacteraceae bacterium
ACCAAAAGGCCCTAACCACTAGACATCAATAAAATAGTATACCAATGTCGGGAATGTTCGCAGCTCAATTCATCGTACGTGTGGATTAGCACGTAAGCGGAAAACCGACTCCACACAGGTGTAGGTCGGTTCTCCACTCACTCATCCGTTTGTCACAGGAAACAAACGTTTATGAAATGCTAGCAAGAACTCTTTTGAAAGAGGTGTTTAGCAGCTTCCAAGCTGCGTCCATACTCCCGCAGCTCCACCAGGAGTATCGCCCTGCGTCCACCACTTTGCCTGCCACAGCGAACCATTGTACGTTACTTTGTTGCCACTTACATATACTGCGGACGAGTTCCACGCCGCGACACCAGCGCATGTTCCACCCCCTGATGTAGGAGTCGGTGTAGGATTCGTCCCCTGTGTAGGAGTCGGTGCTGGTCCAGTAGGTGACGTACCACCTCCGAACTGGACAACGATTTTGGTGAAATCCCAATCGTTCTGTGCTACACTACTACATGTACCGGAGAGCGAACCATTGTTGTTTGGAGGATTGCACTGGCGATCACGATTGACCGACCAGTAGGTGAAGCGCGCCATATGATTGCTTTGCGCAAAGCCCAGCACTGTTTGGAAGTCTGACTGGGAGAAGTACTCTCCGCTATCGGTACGTCCATTCATCAATGAAACGCCCTCGTAGCTGTAGGCAGTGCTACTATTCCAGCCAAACGTGTTCATCAGGATCGTGTTAAAGCTTTGCAGGGCACTCGTCTGGCTACCTGCTCCATTGAAGCCACCATCGAAGGGCATGATCGCGTAGTTACTCGGCGTATAGCCCAGCTTTTTGGCATTATTGAGAAGTTGTTGCCCAAAGTAGCCTGTGCCACTGGTGGTGCCCGGTATAGTAATGGATTCGTAGAGTCCAGGATTGTTCTGCTGCAATATTTGCGCCGCCCCTAGCTCATTGTTGATAGCATTTGCGTTCTCGTACTCCGGCTCCTCCAGATCGAAGTCAAGTGCATGCAGCCCATACTTGTTAATAACAGCCTGCTCAGCGGCTGCGGTAGCCTGTGGGCTACCACAGGTCTCGCCGAGTTTTGTGCCACCATAGCCGCCAAAGGAAGCGACAACATCACCACCAGCACCACGAATAGCGTTAATAATTGATGCCACCTGTGTGTCCGAGGAAACATTGTCCAACCCCGCGTCGCTTGCCCAAGCTGGAGTACAGTTGCCATTAGACAAAAGAAAGGCCAGTGTAAAGGCTTTCACTCCACTTGCCGACATGACCGAGGTCAGATTGGGAGGATTATTACTCAGTGGCATCACGTATGGAGCCGCATTATACGAGCTGCCGCCGGCGAGGGAAGCCGCCTTAGCCGCGAATGGTCTATTGTAGATAACTACAGCGAGCATGATGAGTAAGAGACTAGCAACGCTGAGTGCTCTTAGTACAACATGTTTACTTACTTGCATGAGAAACTCCTTTGCTTTAGCTTAGTGAGATATCGTCTACAAAACTGTTGCCTTGACCATACCAGCCATGCACATAGATAGTGATGCTACTGGATGCGCCATTTGTGAAGCTAACCGTAAGCTGAGTATAGTTGCTACTACTTGTCCATGTACTATTCCCTCCATTCACACCAAGATAGACATAGTTGCCCTGCCCGTACGCTTTCAGCGTATAGGCATGGTTGGGCTGTACAGCAATAGTCTGGGTACATTGACCTATTGTTGTGCTCGTAGGAGACAACTGGAGTGCATACGCCCCGCTATGAACTGGACTGCTCACAGGTGTATTTCCTGCATCACAACTCCAACCACTCAACGTGCCTGTCTCAAAGCCGGAATTCACTACGAGATTCCCTCCTGCCGATGTAGGAGAAGACGTTGGGCTAATGCTGGGTGTAGGCGTTTGGGTCGGCACAGAAGTGGGAGTCGCAGTAACAACGGGTGTAGGCGTAACAGGTATAGGTGTGGGCGTAGGATTGGGACCTCCACTTCCTCCTAAGCCACTAGCGACAGCACTGACCAGAGTACTTTTAGTATCATCTTGATCGAGCGAGAAGAGCATAGCACCAGCCATACTATTGCTTTTGATGAACGAGGTTTTGGCGGCAATAGATTGTGGAGTATCTCCTGTATAGAAATTCGTGCCGTCATAAATCCACGATGCCTGCGTAACAGGGTCAAAGAAATTGTCGTTGGCATTACTCGTCAAACCTGCCGCCGCCAATTCCTTGTAGTCTGCAATTCCTGCTGTCTGGCTGGTGGAGAAGGCAGCCGAAGGCCCTGTAGCAGTTTGGTAGAGGCCGTGATTATTGCCAGCAGTTACACCAGTCCAGCCACGGTAGTAGAGAGGAATGCCCATGACGAGTTTGTTGGCAGGAAATCCGCCAGGAATACCATAGTCGGAAAGACCGGTCGTCCATGCCTTGAAAGTTGTATCAATATTGTACTTCTCGTTTCCGGGTGCAGCAGGCTTTGATGGATCGCTGGGCGAGTTGTGCAATGGGTCCTGCAAGTTAGTAGGCCCTGTTGTCTCCCAACCACCATGCATGTCATAGGCCATGAGATCAGCGTAGTCGAGATATTTTCCTACCTGATCGGTTTGAATGTTTGAAACCTTGTCTTGCCCGGACGGTACTGCGGCGGTGAGTTGAAAGTGCTTGCCAATGCTCTGCCCATAGCTGTCTAGCTCGCTACGAAACTCTTGTAAGAGCAATGTGTAGTTGCCTTTATCTTGAGGTCCGTAGTGATTGCCAACATGTCCCGTTGTACCGGGATATTCCCAGTCGATGTCGAAGCCATCAAAGAGTCCAGCCACAGATGCTGTACCACCAGAAGGATCGCCACTTACATTTGTTGGCAAATTGCCTTTCAGGAACATTGTGATGCAAGAACTTACGAACTTCTGACGCGAAGTTGATGAGGCCGCAACGTCAGAGAAGTACTTAGAGAAGGTCCAGCCACCGAGGGAAAGCAAAATCTTGAGCTGGGGATACTTTGCCTTCAGCTCGCGTAACTGGTTGAAGTTTCCTTTAATTGGTTGACTCCAGGAATCCGTAGAGCCGTCAACTGTACCAGAGGCGTAGCTCTTTTGATAGTCAGCGAAGGCATCCCCTGCTCCATCGCCAGCGTTTGGATTGCTCTCACTCGTATCAGCTGCCTTAATGGTTTCCAGACAGGTGAGGTTATTCGGGTCGATGTTCTCGAAGTCGTAGATGATAGTCGTTAATTGCGCTGCCGCACCCGAACTCGCAACGGTCGCTGGATAGTAGGCATTGCCATAAATGCCCCACTGGTCAAAGTAGGCAATTTTCTGATATGGCGCAGCACCGCTTGCTTGTGTCGATGCAGACACAGGAGCACTCTGGGCCGAGGTATTACCATCTTTATCATACGCCTGAACCGTAAATGTATAGCTCGTTCCAGTTTGGAGCGAACTGACCGTTACAGTTGTTCCCATAGAGGTCGCCACAATGTTAGGGCCATTGTAAACGTAGTAGGCTGGAACATCTCCCGTTCCCGAATTGTCCGTCGATGCGGACCATGAAAGAGTAATTGCCTGTGATGTTGTAGCTGTTGCCTGGACATTTGCAGGTGTTGTAATAGTCGCAGCGTTTGCCGCACCATGCGCTGTAATTGAAGGTCCATACATAACACCTACAACCAATAGCAGAAACAGGCCGAGTACTGCCCCTAGTTGTAATAACCGTGCTTTCCGCATAGGTACTCCTCATAGGTATAGACGTAAACATGTCTATACCAGTTAGACCAACAATAAACAAGAAACGTTTTGATCTCCTCCTTTGCTTGAAAACCTCCTGTATATGGAGTATTTCTACACTACCAACCGACGCTGATAGTAACACTGCTTGGTGGATTCGCGTTTGGTAAGCTCTTAAACGAACTTTGATCGTTCACATCGTCATAGGGGAAACCATACGCTCTGGAAGCCACGCCAACCTGATGCCATAATCTGGCATAGTCGTTGTGAGGAGCATTTGTGTAGTACACAGCAGAGTTGTACCAGTCAGCAGTGTTTAACGCAACTCCTCTATTGAAGGCCGCACACATATCCGCACCAAGCTCCAACTCCTCAGTAGTCATGCCAGCAGATGCAAGAGCACCCGAACAAGCTAGAACGTCGCTAGAAGTGGGCTTGTTCAAAACGAATGGCCCCGCACCATTACGTGTAAAGCGCAATTGACCGTTTACTACGCCACCAGCAAAGGTGACGCCTTGCCGTGTTAGCGTAAACGAGTTCGTTGTATAGTAGCTCCACGTCTGGTCAATGTACGACTGCATATAGTTCGCTTGACTTCCACCAGGAGCGAACGAGGGAGACGAATGAGGTGCAAGTATTCTATATGTTGTGGCAAGCGGTTGAAATGCTGAACCAACAGAGTCTGTGTACTGAGAGTATACCTGATCTCTACTAAGAGCAATGCCAGTTGTTTGATCGTAGCTCGTGGCTGCTTGCTCTAGCCGTGCAGTCATCGGAAACCCGAACATATCAACCTGAGTTGTATTGCCTCCAAACGGTTTTACCCCGTATTGATAGGAAAATTCATACCAATCAAAGTACACATTCGCGTTTGGATCGCTGGAATTGCTGAGATTTGGTCCTCCCCAACCACTGTCATCAGGGGCAATGGGAATATACATTGGTGAGCCAAGCGAGACATACATTCTTGCCCCTTCGAGATGCGTTGGAACAGTTACGGTACTTGCCTGTGCTAATGTAAAGGACATATTGGCGTAGTTCACACCGTTTTTGGTTAAGTGATCGGGCGCATTGGCGTCCAGGTGGTTGATGTGAGTGAGCGTTCCATCTGACTTCAAGTAGGACCATTGCCCGGCTACAGCTTGACCAAGAATCAAGACATAGACCTGACTATCAGCCCACTTGCCATGTGTATTGTTCTGTAGCACAAAAGGGAAGGTTCCTTGAGCGGTTCCACTTGAACTGCTACTGCCTACCCCCTGACTAAAGGGACTACTCGCCTCTGCATGGACCGGGGAAACTTCTCTCGTCGAGAGATATGTTAGCAGTCCACACAGGATGAGTAGACACGAACAAGTCATAAGGATAGTAATCTTGCGAGGAGAAAGCGTACTCATGAGAGAGCGTACCTCTTTGTTTCTCATATGCATGGGACACTCCTTTGTTTCCGCACTGCAAGCATGCGATGTTGAACTGGCATCTCATAGCTTGAAAGGATACATGCATTTTGCAATGCTAGATTTGAAGTTTGCCGTTGGAGTGGCGTATTATAACCACTCCAACGCGCCTTTCCTGTCACATACAGTTCTTCACTATTTCATGGTCAGAAAACGTATGCTTCAAGAAAGCATACGTACTGTGCTATGGGTGCGTCCAGGAATACTGTGGCGTATCGTACTGGAGTCCACCTTTCTGATAAGTAAAGGAGTAGCTAACGACATTTCCTGGATTAATACCACCAGCCGTATATTCCCAACGGGAGGCACCACTGTTGTACGTCATGTTCAGGTTTTGCTGTACACCGCCCGCGACTGTGTAGTGTACGATGACATAGCCCGCCGTCCAGCCATTTGGCTGAAAGGTAAACTGCGCCTGATTTGTGCCAGTGCTACTTACCCCTTGAGTAAAGCCATTACCCGCAGGTGCTGTAGGAGGAGGAGGAGTTGGCGCAGGTCCTCCACCAGAGGAGCCGCCTGATGTGGATACTTGTACACTATCAACGAGCATAGAGACACCCGACTGCGTTGCGCCGGTTGGACCACCACCGAACGCGTTCGGAAAGCCACCACCCATCGCGAGGTCAAAGATGATAAAGAAACCATGATCTACCGCATTTGCCCAGGTCGTCGGATCAACCTGATTCGCGCTAACTGTAAAGTAGTTGGCACCATCCAAGTACCAGCGAATCTGCTCTGGTGATACGCTTCTATCAACAATCATAGAGTAGGTATGGAAGCTTGTCTGGCATCCTGGGCATCCATGCTCCCCACTACCAATACCGGTTGTTTCGTTACAAGGACCACCTGGATTGACGCCACAATGGAGTGTTCCGAACAGGGAACTTCGTCCATTAATGTCCTCCATGATGTCGATTTCACCATCGTTAGGCCAGTTATGGTCTACTCGGAATTGCGAGCCAAGCATCCAGAACGCAGGCCAGTAACCAGCCGCCGCTGCCCCTGAAACATTCGGCTGCTGAATAGAGGCACTGACTTCAAGCTGGCCGCCAGCAGGAGCCGCGAAATCTGAACGTTGTGACTCGATACGTCCAGAGGTCCAGTTTCCATTGGCGTCACGGATGGCGGTAATTTGAAGATGACCATTTCCGTCGTGCTGCACATTCGCCGTGCTACTCGACATGTTCTCAATCTCGCCAGTACCCCAACCCGTTCCAGTATCATAACGCCAAGTGTTTGTGTCGAGACCTGTGCCTGCCGCGCCATCAAAGTTATCACTCCAGATGGGAGTCAAAGCGGAAGCGGCATGGGCCTTGTGCGCTCCACGTGAGGAGGAGACACTTACAACCGCAACCATTAGTGTTGCTACGACGAGTAGCAGAGTCACAACCCGAAGCGTTCTGCCTGTACGACGTTGTTGGGAACCATTCCCTTGATTCCCTTGAGGAGATGTGTGCATGGATTGCCCCTTTTCAATCACTACTGAGAGGGAAAGAGGCAAGGATGGATAGTCTTCCCTCTCTAAACAACAGTTGATATTGAGTGCGAAAACTGTGTTCAGCTTCCACAGAAAGGTGTCGAGTGTATGACAACAAGACAACACAATGATAGTATGACGAAGTTGAAAATCTATAAGTAGATAAGTAAATGTAACTATACTATTTTAAAAATGTAGTAGAGATAGTGCCTATAAACCAACCGGGAGCGATTGAGAACTTCCACTTGATGCTCGCACAACCAGACGCGTTGGAAGCAGGAGACGTAGTGACGTATCTCCTTGCTCAGCATCTAAAAAAGGCTCTGTTCTTTGCTGCGGAGTTCGTTTTTGAAATCCTTTCTCCATATTCTGGCTGTGACTAATGCTTGTAATAAGAGTTTCGATGGCGTGTTGTCCCATCTCAGAAAATGGTTGTCGAATGGTCGTAAGAGCTGGACGCATATGTGCGGAGAAGTTATTATCGTCAAAGCCAACGACCGCAATCTCTTCTGGCACCTGTATGTCTTGCTGCTCTGCGACTTCTAAGACTCCGTACGCCATTTGATCGTTCGCGACGAAGATAGCTGTAGGCCAGTCCTGTTTGTCACGCGAGAAGAGTTGCATGGCACAACGACGACCACTTGCAGGCTCAAATGTCCCCTGTAGAAGCAACGTTGGATCAAGAGAGATTCCTGCGTCTTGTAAGGCGTGGCAATAGCCTCGATAGCGTTCAACCGCGCAATGATAATTTTGTGGTCCTTGAACATGAGCAATACGTCGATGTCCAAGATCAAGTAAATGGCGTGTAGCCTCATATGCTCCGGTAAAATTATCAACGCCGATCCACGGAAGCTTCCCCGGTTTTGCCTGGTCATCTATTGTGACAAGAGGAAAACCGTGCTGGAAGCGATGCGTGAGATGGCCAGAAAGTTCACCAGGAAAGATTGCGAGAAGGCCAGCAACCATTTTCATACCCAAGATGCGGTCGAGCACATCGGAGTGGTTGCGTTCAAAACCAATGCTGTATAACACAATTTCATAGTCGGTGCTTTCAACATATTCAGCAACGCCATGCATGATTTCGGGGACAGAAGGCCACGTTAATGGAGGGGCAAGTACACCGAGTAAACGCGTTTGACCACCAGCCAGTCCAATAGCCGTGACACTCGGAACAAAATCGTATTCTTGCACGACTCGTTGTACACGTTCACGTAAGAGTGCGTTGACGGATGAATGATTATTGAGGACTCGTGAGACTGTTGCCTTTGAGACACCTGCGAGACGTGCAATATCCTGAATCGTCAGCTTGCTATGCATGCTCACTCTCCGCTCCTTTACAATACGCAAATAAAAGATTTGCCTCTGTATAGGTACACTGTATATAAATAAAATACGAATGACTGAACAGATACAAGAACTGTAACCTAGAAACCGGTTTCTGTCAAGGGTACCATACAAATCTCCCCCAAATTGCCTAAGTTTGGAAAGAAAGTTCACCGCATCTCATATTTGTCATTAGACCTTTAATATAGTAGTCACAGTACTCCTTGACTTCTGCTCCCTTTAAAACCAAGCCACCCATAAAGGGAATGCCCCTCCCATATACAACTGTATATGGGAGGGGCATTCCCTTTATGGGTGCTCTGGCTGTCTCTGTTTCACAAATGACACTACACGTGCGAAAGCGCAAGCCTCAATATATCAGTATATTCACAATTTACATTTTTTTATTTATCGGAGTCGGCATCAACAAATATTTGTGCGGGCCGACGAATGAGTGAGCTACGAGGCCCAAAGCCACCGGTTGTGCCTTGTATACCTGAGCCGTTGCTAAAGGATGTATTTGGAGTATCAGCGTAGCGTTTCGTCATTGGCTGTACGGCTGGTTGTCCATTTGGCGTCTCTGGTGTGCTGCGTTCAGCATCGACAACCTGCACCATCTCAAAGCCGCGACGTAGCGTCATCATATCACGCATAAAACAGGCAACGGCAGAGGCTGCCGAGCCTTTTTCTTTTGAGGTATCAAAACGGCGTACAGTGGCTTCGCCCGCCGCTTGCGCGGCCTTCGCCATCGGGTCAGAAGTTTTAGCGGCATATGCATCCTGGAAAATATCGTCCCAACTGCCCCATCTACCACGAAGCGGCTTCCAGCCAAGCTGACTATCACTGACTGTACGCCACTTCTCCTCGGTGAACTGTATCCAGTCGTCCAGCAAACGAGCATAGGCTGCAATCTGCTGGCGCAAACGCTCTTCCTCCTGTGACGGACGCTGTGGAAAGCTCTGTGGTAGACCATCGGTCTGTGGAAAGCCAGCCTGTTGTTGACTTGAAAACATGCTTTGTTGAGATGAGTTGCCGTTGAAGTAGCCAGAATTCAGGCCAGGAAACATGCCAGTATTGGCTAACGAGGCGAAATCTGGCGCGACTTGACCATTAGGCATACTCAACAAAGGCACTTCGGTGCCCGCCGCGAGTTCGCCGATCACCTGAATGCCACTTGCTCCGAGCGAGGGACTCATTAAGGCCGTACCATCTTGCATCAGAATGCCCTCAGTAAGGGATGGGAGTCCACCAATGACGATCTCTTCGTGTCCAACAGCATCGAGAATACGCCATGCGAGACGCGGATGCTTGACTGCCCACCAGAGGCGCCGCGAGATAAAAGTGGAAGCAAAGGTGAAATTGACCACGAGCCAGACCACACCACGTACCGCTAGCCAGTTGAGCAACCCGACGACAAGAATCACATACCACGGGTCAGGCTGGCCCACCTGCTCAATAAAAGTAAGTACGGCTGCCACGGTCAGGCTTGGGTCACGCAAGGGATTAATAAAATCTATGATGCGCCAGAACCATGTCCTCCGGCCATTCTTCTCTTCCACTGTGTTGTGCTCCTCTCGGACGGATTAAATTCGGTATCTCCAGATGCAATACATCTGGTTGCTACCGGTGAATACATGCGCTCCCTCTCTACCATCTCGCTGGCAAATAGTAGCATGTCACCTTCTAATCTGCAAGTTATAGGGAATTATGGGTAGTATTTCTCACTATGTTTTCTTTGTTCCTCTTTAAGTAGAACGGTTCTCTTACTCTCCTATGGTGTAGATGGGACCTTCGTACTGTCATGTCCAGCCCATCAACTGATAAATCAATACACGAAATGGTTATTGGCCCTATCGTCCTATAATGAATGATAGAGGTATGTTAAGATAGTTCGACACTATGGACTCAAACATAATGAATGGAAGTAGGAAAAACAAATGATAAACCTTGTACAGCGTCTTATTTCGCGCGAGTGGCGTCCGGGGCGAGCGGCGGTTGCGGGTCTTGTCGCGACAATTGCTTATAGTATTGCGATGGAGGGCGATATTCTGCTGGTCGGCAACCGCTTCAGCGATGTGCGCTTCATTGAAGGGCTGCTCGCTGGAGAGAAGCGGTCACGCCCCCTTTATTTCCTATCGTGGGCACTGCACCTACTGAATGGCGTCGCGCTGGGCGAACTCTATGGGGCCGTCCTCAAACGCTACCTGCCGGGACCCAACTGGCTCAAAGGCACAATCTTTGGCGAAATCTTTATCGTCAGCGCATGGTGGCTCACGCCGCTTGCCGACAAATATCATCCTCTCATCAAGAATGGCGAGATGCCGCGTCTCTTTCAATGGAAATCCTTCTTCCAGAACATCCTGCGCCACCTCGTCTTCGGCCTTGTCCTGGGGTTATTGTATAAGGATGGTAAATAAAAAATACCCGTACAACGCAAAATGCACATGCATTTTGCGTTGTACGGGTATTTTTTATTTACACAAAGTAGCGCATCCACTCGCCTACGAGCGGCAAGCGATAACGCGGATTCACCCACGCCATCACCATCAGCCATACCCACAGAATGCCCGTTGTCCACCAGAGCACGGTGAGCAACAGACCGAGGCCGAAGTTGGTCAGCAAGCCGAGGACGGGCACCCAGCCCAGCATACCCTTCAACAAGCTTACCCCCACAATTAAGAGCGAGAGCGTCCCAAACGTGAGCATGGACTGCACCGCGTTCCAGCGTATGTTGCGACTACTTTCTGTTGGACGTATCTCAACCATGAACAACAGCACCCCTGAAATCCACAGGAATGCATACGCGAGGACGCGCTCCACGCGCTCATCAAACCCTAGCACTGTCGTTCTGCGCATTGTCAAAGCTCCACTTCGTCAGCTTCTCTTCCAGAAACATAAATCATTTTTCTATTGATGTAGTATATACGGAAACCCGGCTTAGAGCGTTGCAAGGAACCATATATAAGGTAAGGAGACTATGCTACTATTTTGCCCATAAGAAAAGGGCTGGCCCTTTTCTTATGGGCAAAATAGTAGCATAGTCTCCTTACAATTCCCCGTACACAATCCGACCGCCCAAGATTGTCGCCTGCACAGCATTCTCCGCCATATTTTGCTGTGGAACACTTAAAATATCTTCGCGCAGCACAACGGCATCTCCAAGCTTACCCACCACAAGCGAACCTTTGCTCTGCTCCTCGGCACCTGAGTAGGCGGCTCCGAGCGTGTAGCCCCACAGAGCGTCGGAGACATCGAGAGCTTGATCGGGTAGCCACGGCGGACGTTGCGTGTTTGGATCGCTACGTACAGTGGCGGCGTAGAGAATGCTTAACGGGTCGAAGCGTTCAACGGGTGCGTCAGACCCCATTGCTAGAGGAATGCCGAGGTCGTGCATGGTACGATAGGCGTAGGCGTGACGGTGACGTTTGCCCCAGTAGCGTTCGGCGATGTCGCGATCAGCGACGGCGTGAAATGGTTGTATCGAGGCGATCACACCAAGACGGCGCATACGTTGCAGGTCTTCCGGCGTGATGAGTTGCACATGTTCCAGGCGATAGCGCAAACCTGAACGCGCATCCTCGGTTGTCCCCTGCTCCGCTATTAGCGTCTGGGCACGTTCGATGGCGTCGAGCGCGACCTTTGCGGCACGGTCGCCAATCGCATGAATGGCAATCGTCAGGCCCATCTCGGTGGCGTCGTCGACCGCGTTCAGCGTCTCTTGCTCAGCTGTAGTCAGAAGACCGTAGTTGTTCGTTCCCTCGAAGCTTTCGAGCATGGCGGCGGTTTGTGAGCCGAGTGTGCCGTCAGCGAATATCTTGATACCGCCCACACGCAGCAGGTCGCTTTCTTCGTTGTTGATGCCCTGTGTACGCAGTTGGGGTAACATCTGGCGCGGCAAAATCATCTGTACCCGCACGTCGAGCTTGCCTTCGTTCTGTAACGCTTGAAAAATGCTGAGTGAGGTTTCACCCTCGATGTCATGGATAGAGGTGATACCGTTGCTTCGCAACTGCGCGATTGTACGCTCTATCAATATACGGTTCATGTCAGCATCCGAGGGGCCAATGACGTTAAAGACAAGGCTTGTCGCCTCCTCTTCCTGCAGCACACCAGTCAGTTCGCCCGAACCATCGCGCAGAATCTTCCCTGTTTCAGGGTCGGGGGTATCAGCGTTTATACCTGCACGTTGCAGTGCTAGCGAATTGGCCCATAGCAGGTGTCCATCTTTACTTGATAACGCAACAGGATGCGAAGGCGCGGCGGCGTCAAGCGATGCTTTAGAGGGAAAGTGCGGATTCGCCCAGAGATTCTGGTCCCACTGTCCCCCCTGTATCCATTGTCCGCTCGGCGTCTGAGCAGCCCGTTCACGCACCAGTTCCGCCACCTCGTCCTCGCTCGTCGCATTGCGTGCATTGATATAATTCAGCATGTGGGCCGTATGCAGCAGGTGAATATGGGCATCAATGAACCCCGGCAAAACCGTCTTGCCCTTCAGGTCGATGATATGCGTATGCTGTCCACCGGCACGTCGCACCTCATCGTTCGTACCCACGGCCACGATACGCCCAAGCGCATCATCAATCGCCATCGCCTGCGCGCGTGGCTGTGTGGCATCCATTGTGTAGATATTACCGTTTAGATAAAGGATAGTTGTCATAA
>CAXTUE010000067.1:0-10139 GCA_964247355.1 uncultured Ktedonobacteraceae bacterium
CAGGAAACGACTCACAGACGAAAGCGGCAGGGAACCAATGCTCCCAATAGGCATGATCGGTGCGATAATGCAGCGTCGAGAACGGGACGATACCGGCATCGAGCCACGGGTTGCCAACATCCTTGATGCGCGAAACTACGTCTCCACATTTTGAGCAACGAACCTTAACCTCATCAACCCACGGACGATGAGGCGTATGGCCATCGAACTCTTCCCAGCCGGAGACAGCTCGCTCTTCCAGTTCCTCTTTGCTGCCGATGACCTCGTAGGTGCCACATGCCGCACAGTCGAAGATTGGTAGCGCGAGGCCCCAGTAACGCTTCTTGGAGATCATCCAATCGTCCATGTTGCGTAACCAGTCCATTTCGCGATCAAAACCGAACTGCGGTATCCACTTTATTTGCTTCACAACCTCCATGATCTCGTAACGCAGCGTGTCCATTGAGATGAACCACTCGTCAACGAGCCGGAAGATCAGTTCGGTTTTACAGCGCCAGCAGGTTGGATAGCGGTGCTTATAGTTCTGAGGGCGATAGAGCAAGCCCTTCTGCGTCAGGTTATCCGCAACGAGTTGACCAACCTGAGATGCTTGCTTCCCTGTGAGCCAGTCGAAGCCATCGACATACACACCAGTTTCGTCAACTGGCGCGATGGCTGGCAGGTTGAACTCTTTCGAGAGCATAAAGTCCTCGCGACCACATCCTGGCGCGATATGAACGATACCAGTACCCTCGCTAGATGTAACGTCTTTGCCTGAGACGACTCTATGAACGATGCCCTGCTCGGCTGGTAGCTCATCAAACGGTCCACGATAGGTCCAACCCACCATGTCGCTGCCTTTGAGTGTCTCGACGACATGATAGTCGCCCTTATCGCGACCCTTGAGTGCTTTCAGCACGGGCAGCAACTGTTCCGCAAGATAGTAAAACTCGCCATCTTGCTCAACTTTGACGTAGGGCAGGTCCGGGTGTACCTCGGCGGCAACGTTCGCGGCAAGCGTCCACGGCGTAGTTGTCCAGATGAGCAGGTTTTCATGGGGCCGGTCTATTAATGGAAAACGCACATATAGGCTGAGATGCGTGATCTCATGATAACCCTCTGACTCGATCTCCATGTTCGAGAGACCCGTGGCACAGCGCGGACACCACGGCATGACATCGCGCCCTTTGTACAACAAGCCGCGCTCGTTACACTTCTTCAGGAATGACCAGATGGTATAGTTATTCTCGTCGGATAGCGTGTAGTAGTCGTTGCCCCAGTTCATCCAGTACCCAAGACGGACAGATTGCTCTATCTGGCGGCGCGCATAGGTGAAGACACGCGATTTACAACGCTCGACGAAGGCCGCGATACCAAATTCCTCGATATCTTGCTTCGACTTGATGCCAAGCTCTTTCTCGACCTCGACCTCGACCCACAGGCCCTGACAGTCAAAGCCGTTTTGATAGCGTTGCTTGTAGCCCTGCATGGTCTTGAAACGCTGGTACAGGTCTTTATAGGTACGGCCCCATGCGTGATGCACACCCATAGGATTGTTCGCGGTGATTGGACCATCCATAAACGAGTAGCGTTTGTCGCTGGCGTCGTTACGATGCAGGTATGCTTCGAGCACCTTGTTATCATCCCACCACTGCTGAATCTTTTGTTCCAGCTTCGGATAGTCCACGCGGTCAGCCGCTAGCACTGGCTGGAATACACTTGATGTAACCGACACAACACTCTCCTCTCCGAATGCCTCAGCGAAAGCTTTGTTGGCACTTGGAATATGTATGCTCTCCTCTACTGCCTAACATTCCTTGTCACAATAAGAGGAATACAGGCATGTGAGTCCATTACTAATAAAAACAATTCTTTATTCCGTGAGCATTATCTCTAAACGTTTATTGATTCTGCCCTTGTTTTCTGTCCTGGTAATCTTAATGCCACCTACCGCCTTCGTGTGGCTTACATGTGTGCCACCATCAGCCTGTAAGTCGAGGCCAACGATCTCCACAATACGCACCTCTTCGATGTTGGCGGGCAACAGGTTTATCTTTGTACGCACAAGGTCGGGAATCGCGAATGCCTTTTCGCGTGGCAATGTATAGACGCGAATGGGATAATCTGCTTCAATGGCCTCATTCACCATCTGCTCAATCGTGTTGATGCGCTCTTTATCCAGGTTTTCCATCGAGAAGTCCATACGAGCACGGTCAGGATACATCTGTCCTCCCGTCACCTGGACACCGAATTCTTTCCAGATAATGCCACACAGAATATGCAGTGCCGTATGTGTCCGCATCATCTGATAACGGAAATCCCAGTCAATCGTGCCGACCACCTCCGCACCTACCGGGGGTGGAAGATAATCGAGTGTATGCCACACCACGTCATCGCGCTTGTTCATTGCGACAACATTTGCCTGCTGGCCTTCCCACGAGATGACGCCACGATCCGCCATTTGACCGCCACCTCCGGGATAAAACACCGTCGCATCGAGTGCTATCTCATCGTTTTCAACGGCCACCACTTTCGCTGTACATTCATAGGTAAAGCTATTTTGATGGTAGAGCAGCTTTGTCTTCATTGGCTTCGCGCTCCTCTCTTGAACTATAAGAATATCCTAGAAAGTAAATTTCAATAAAAAACCCCTCGCCCAACACTAGGGACGAGAGGAACTCCCGTGGTACCACCCTCATTAGCCATGCACAGTCCAGAAATACAAGCGGAAAGCACATGCTCACTTGGTTCTACGTACTCTCAAACAATTCATCCCACTTATTAAGTGGTGAGGTTATAAGAAAGATATACGTGCCTTTGTGGTAACGGAAAGGTTCCGGCTAGGCTTACTTCAACATTCAGCTAGCAGCTCTGGAGTGATTTTCTGCCTACTGCCTGTATCCGGTTACACCAACCCCGAACTCTCTAAAACAAGCTTTAGTATGCGTACTTTCTCCGTCATCGCGTGTTTATGAATAGACATTTGATTACATCATTTTTTACGCTCTTTATGGTGCTATTGTACTGGACTTTACGTTGTGTGTCAATCATTTGTTCTTGCATACAAGTTTTTCAGACTGGCGCTAAATAGTGCCAGTCTGAAAAACTTGTATACAAAAATACTGAGCTTTGTATACTAACTCGTCCTCAGAGAAAGTATACAAAAGAGGAATTGTTATGGCTTACTAGATGGTACCTGAAATGCTTGTATTGCATCACCTGTAATCGTGTAGAGAAAACCATTTGCAATCACAGGCGGACTGGAGCTAAAGCTCCCGTTGTAGTGCCAGAGGAGGTGTCCGGTCGTAGCATCAAGTCCATATAAACTCCCTTCAGGACAGCTATAGATGCAACTGAAGTACACAACATTGTTTGCAATTGCTGATGAACCGGAAAAATTGGTTCCTGTATAGTACGCCCATTTCACATGGCCTGTCCTAGCATCGAGTGCATACAAAATATCGTTCCTCGAGTCTTTACTAGTAGCAACATACACTGACGCCGCGGAACCTGCAATATCAGACCATTGAAGCTTGCCTGTCGTCGTGCTTACGGCAAGCAATCCTTGATTGCAAGTACCAATATACACGAAACCATCAGCTACAGTAGACGCATAATTTTGAGAGGTGAAGCATACTGCATTGTATTGCCATATCATATGACCTGTTTTGAGACTAATTGCATATAATGTACTTATTGACGCAACATATGCTACCCCATCAGCGATAGTAGGAGCAGTGAATCCACCTGCTTTTGTTGCGCTCCTCCACTTGATTTTCCCTGTTTGGGCATCTAAAGCATCAAGACTTCCATCGGTTATATTGATATAGATGGTATTATGGTCAATTACTGGTCCCTGTATGTACTCTTTCTTGACCGAATACTTCCATTTAACCTTCCCTGTTTTTGCATTGAGCGTATACAAAGTTGATACCACTCCCTGATGCGCTGTAAAATAGACCATGCCATCTGCTACTACTGGTGCATAAAAGCTGATGTTTGCCACAGGAAACATCCAGAGTAATGCTCCTGTTTTCGCATTAAATGCGTACATGCCTTTGTTATACGAGCCAATATACGCAATTCCATTTGCGACGACAGGTCCGTCAGAAGAAGTACTGTTAATGGGGTAGCTCCAACTGAGTGCTAATTTCGCGACATTGGATCGGCTCAGTATATGCTCGTTTGGATTATATCCTGTATGCTGAGCGTTATATCCTGTCATAGACCAGTTCGACTGCTGTGACAAGGATAAGGAAGGAAGCTTTGCGTGAGTTGCTGCTACATGGAAAGCAAGAAAACCGCTCCCGATAATCATTAGACTGAGCAAAAAAACAAAGAGAAAACGTGACGTTGATCGTAAGCGCATAACAAACCTTTCATCGATTACAGAAATTGTAGATAGGGCTTTTTTGCTTTTGAGCAGGAGGCATCCTTTCAGAATATCTTTGTAGCGCAAAGAAGCCTTATATGTACACTGTAAAAAGCAGACCAAAAAGAAACTTCGATGCACACTCGTTTGGTAACGATGATATCTTTATCAGGCTATCGACAGAATGCTAAATCGTACTATAATAGGGGGGTAGTCTATCCACATACTTTTGATACTTTGTTGGATGGGGTGGAGATGGATTGGGACTTTTTAAGTAGGCAAAGGAATCTTTTATGAACGACCTTGAAACCTTTTATGGACCAAATGCGGGCTATGTGCTTGACCTGTACGACCGCTACAGACAAGACCCCGCCTCGGTTGATGCAGATACGCGCTCGGTGTTTGACTCTTGGAGTTCTGAATTCTCAGAAGAAATTCAGACGCCGAATGCTGGTACTGCACAATCCTTTCACTATGATGTTGCCGTCGAAGAGGCTATGACGCCTCAGCAGGTTTCGCATATTGTCGCCGCCTCTGCACTGGCACACGCTATTCGCGAACGCGGACATTTAGGAGCACAACTAGACCCTCTGGGGCAAAAACCACTGGGCGATCCGGCCCTTCTGCTAGAGACGCACGGCTTGACAAACGAAGACCTTGCCCAGCTTCCAGCAAGCGTCGTGGGCGGCCATGCAGCCGACAATGCTTCAAACGCTCTCGAAGCGATTAACGCGCTGCGCTCTATGTACTCTGGTACGATCAGCTATGAGTTTAATCAGGTAAAGAGTTCAGAAGAGCGACGCTGGCTACGCGATGCTGTCGGTTTGCGTCTCTATCATACTCTTCCCAATCCCATAGAAGCGCGCAAACTCCTCAAACGCTTGACGCAGGTAGAGGGCTTTGAGCACTTTCTACATCAATCCTTCGTTGGACAAAAACGCTTCTCGATAGAAGGCACCGATGCACTTATTCCGATGCTGGACGAAATTCTTTCCGGTGCTATAGATTCAGAGTCACGCGAAGTGCTCATAGGCATGGCGCATCGTGGGCGTCTGAACGTGCTGGCCCATATTCTCGGCAAACCCTATGGAGCGATTTTCACCGAGTTCAGTCACGCAAAGCACGAAGAAGGTGTCCCGCTCACCGACACATTTGGTTTCGGCTGGACTGGCGACGTGAAGTACCATCTTGGTGCCGAACACGTGCTTGGTGCAGATGCAGCGCATGCAGCCTTGAAAATTGTGCTTGCACCTAACCCTAGCCACTTAGAATTCGTCAATCCCGTCATCGAAGGCATGACACGCGCTGCACAGGAAACACGTTCGGTTGCGGGACCACCAACTCTGGACGTAGACCACACACTACCCATTGTTATTCACGGTGACGCAGCTTTCCCTGGCGAGGGTATCGTCGCAGAAACGCTCAATCTCTGGCACTTACGCGGTTACTGGGTCGGCGGCACAATTCACATTATCGCTAACAACCAGCTTGGCTTCACAACGAATCCAGAGGACAGTCGCTCAACGCATTTCGCAAGCGATCTGGCAAAGGGCTTCGAGATGCCAATTATTCACGTCAACGCCGACGATCCTTATGCATGCCTTACCGCAGTGCGTATTGCTCATGCCTATCGTGATCGTTTCCATAAAGACGTGCTTGTCGATTTGGTCGGCTACCGACGCTGGGGACATAACGAAGGTGACGAGCCAGCCTTCACACAGCCTCAGATGTACGAACTCATTCGCTCTCATCCCACTGTGCGAGCATTACTTGCACAACGTCTTGAGCGTGAAGGTCTTGTACCACAAGAAGAGGCCGAGGCTCTGGTGAATGAGGTCAACGCAAAGCTAGAACAGGCTAAACGCGAAGCCGATAGCGCAGTACATGAGACGGACCCAGTAGGTAAAAATGGCAAGAATGGACATTCCACAGAGGTTCTGGAAGCTCCAAAAGTCTCTGCACAGCAATTAACCACGTTCAACGAAGCATTGCTCGCATGGCCTCAAGGCTTTACGCCAAACGCAAAACTTGCCCGCACACTACAGAGGCGAGCAAACACATTGGGGCCAGAGGGCGGTATTGACTGGGGACAGGCAGAAGCTCTGGCATTCGCCTCGATACTTGCAGACGGCATACCTATCCGCCTGACAGGACAGGACTCGGAACGCGGCACCTTTAGCCATCGTCACGCTGTCCTACACAAGCAGGACAATGATGAATTGTATATTCCATTGCAGCATCTGCCACAGGCGAAGGCTTCATTCTCGATCTATAACAGCCCTCTAAGCGAGTCAGCGGTGATGGGCTTCGAGTATGGCTATAGCGTACATGCTCCCAACTCGCTTGTACTATGGGAAGCACAATTTGGCGATTTTGCCAACGTTGCTCAGGTGATTATTGACCAGTTTCTCATGTCAGGTCGTGCGAAATGGAAGCAAGAATCGTCGCTCATCCTGCTACTCCCTCATGGTTATGAGGGACAGGGACCTGAACACTCAAGCGCACGTTTGGAACGCTACCTGCAACTCGCCGCCGAAGATAATGTGCAGGTTGCGAATTGTTCGACGGCAGCGCAATACTATCATCTCTTGCGCCGTCAAGCATGTAATTTGAAGCATCATCCGCGTCCGTTGATCATCATGACACCGAAGAGTCTGCTTCGTCATCCACTTTCCTCGTCACGCTTAGAGGATTTGGCGGCAAGCACGTTCCAGCCAGTACTCGATGACACAAAAGCACGACTACACCCTGAACGGGTACGGCGCGTGGTACTTTGCACGGGTAAGATCGCAATTGATCTACTCTCACATGAGAATAGGACCATAGTTGATGATATCGCGATTGTACGAGTGGAGTTGCTCTATCCTTTTCCAGAGCAAGCATTAAAGCAGATAGTAGCTCAATATCCCAATGCACGAGAAATCGTCTGGGTCCAGGAAGAACCACATAACATGGGCGCGTGGAAGCACGTTGAACCATATCTAACTGCTTATAACAACACCTCTGTTCAGGTTGGTGTCATTTCGCGACCCGACCGTTCAAGTCCAGCAACTGGCTTTTGGGACTGGTATATCGCGGAGCAGGAGAGAATTACAGTCGATGCATCACACGTACCTTTAAGCCAGCATGGAGGAAATTATGTCCATTGAAATTCGCGTCCCAACACTGGGCGAATCGATAGTTGATGCCACGATTGCCTCGTGGCTCAAAAAAGAGGGCGATACGATTCAGCAAGGCGATGCCCTTGTGGAACTGGAAACCGATAAGGTAAACGTCGAAGTCAATGCGGAACAGAGCGGCGTACTCCAAAAAGTCGTCAAGCAAGAGGGCGATACGGTTGCCGTTGGCGAGGTTCTAGGTTTGATTGGTGAAAGCACTTCATCCTCTGCAACAACACAGGCTTCAGCTAATGGAGAAAAAGAACCGGTAGCGGCAACAAGTTCTATCTCATCGCCGCCTCACACGGCTCCTGCAGAAACTGTTGCCCCTCAATCGCCACCAGTACAGGTAGCAGCACCGGTTCAACAATCAACACAGCAAGAAGCGCAGCGTCCACCCTCACCGCTTGCACGACGCATTGCGGCAGAGCATAACGTTGATATCGCACAGGTGCGAGGAACAAGCCCACACGGGCGCATCACGCGTGAGGATGTTGTGAATTACCTGGAACAAAATACACAGCAAGCTGCTCAACCGTCTGCTCCTTCTGCACCCGCGACTCCCGTGCAAGAAACTGCACCAGTGGCAACACTCCAACAGGCACCAAAAGCCGCGGGAAATGGTACAGCGACTCCCCCTTCATCGACACCAGCCGCGTCGGGTGGACGCGAAGAGCGTATTCGCATCTCGCGTCGTCGTCAAACGATTGGACAGAGACTTGTCGAGGCTCAGCACACAGCGGCCATGCTCACAACCTTTAACGAAGTCGATATGACCGCGATTATGGATGTGCGCAGCCGTCGTAAAGATGCGTTTAAAGAGCGTAATGGCATCTCGCTCGGCTTCATGTCCTTCTTCACAAAGGCTGCCATCGGTGCGCTCAAGGCGTTTCCACGTCTAAACGCAGAAATTCAGGGCAACGAGTTTGTCCTGAAGCACTACTACGATATTGGTATTGCCGTTGGTGCCGAAGAGGGACTTGTCGTGCCTGTCCTTCGCGACGCGGATAGCAAAAGCTTTGCACAAATAGAGCGTGAAATTGGCGAACTCGCTAAGAAAGCGCGTACCAACACACTCTCGCTTGCGGAATTGCAGGGCGGCACCTTTACGATCACCAATGGTGGCGTCTTCGGTTCGCTACTCTCGACTCCTATCCTGAATGCCCCACAGGTAGGCATCCTGGGCATGCACAAGATCGAGCAGCGCCCTATTGCCCTCGATGGACAAGTGATGATTCGCCCCATGATGTATCTCGCGCTCTCGTACGATCACCGTATCGTCGATGGTCGCGAAGCCGTGCAATTCCTGGTTCGCATCAAGGAACTGGTGGAGGACCCGGAAACGTTGTTGCTTGAGGGCTAGAAGCACAACAACCTCACATAATAGAGCACCCATCAAGAAGGCAACGAGTGTCTCGTTCCCTTCTTGATGGGTGCTCTAGCTTGATGCGTACTCTATTATGTGAGTTGCGGCTGTTTTTTCGGTGCTGGTTGCAGCCAATTGGGAGTCATGATCCGATGTTGGCGTGCAGCCAAGATACAAAGGAGCACTCCAACAGAACCAACAATGAGAATGGCTACCAAACCAGCCTCTGGCCCAAAATCTCCACCAGTCCACGCCTGTGGACCGGTCGTAGATGCATGAAAGAGTGCAGGCGTAGTTAACCCTGAGATTTGTGCACCAAAGATGGGTCCTTCAAAAAAGTTCCAGCCAAGATGTAGTCCAATTACCCACCACAAACTGCGCGTCAGCAGATAGATGGCTGCCAGGATGACGCCAGCTGTAAGCATAATGGCTAGAGCACTAATGAGGGTTGCATGTGGATTCGCTAGATGCACAGCACCAAAGCTAAGAGCACTTAGTATCAGCGCAATCCATGAGCCGAGAGTTCGTTCCAGTAAACGGAAGAGTATCCCGCGAAAAATCACTTCCTCTTGCACTGCGGCAGCTAGGAAGAGGAGAAAGGATGCGAGGAACAGAAAAAACTGGTTTCCATAGAGCGGCTCAATACTCGTAATGCGATAGAAGCCTGCCAATGCCAGCACTCCAATGACAGCCCCCATTAAGCCGCCACCGAGCAGAAAACCGAGCAGGAGTTGACGCCACCAGCGCTGTCCTGGCAATCCTACCTCGGAGAGGGAACGACGTTCAAGCCATCGAGAGGCGAGGAGGAACACGCCACCAATAACGCACGCTATCAGGACATTCATCACAGTGGCACCAATCGTGCTCTGGAGAAATGGTGCTGGCAAGAGGCTCAACAACGCTTGGACCAGTATCACAAGGATAGCAACAGCCGCGACTTCGATTACTATTTGAACGAGTGCAAACGACACCAGACGACGTAGAAGAGGCATATCTATTCTCTTTCTCTTGTGGAGCGTAACATCCCTTGAAAACCTGTCTCCGCTTTATCGAAGACCTTGGTCACGTTCCACCGATTATGTTGTACGATGAAAAACTGAATGATGTGTTTCATATTAAGAGATTGGAAAACAAAAAAGAGACTATTTTTGAAAAATAGCAAGCACCTGAAGCGTATGGCGATGAAGTATCAGCGTGAGTTGTGCAGCACTCAAGACATCGAGTAAGCCAGCACGAATCGCAACTTGACCCTCGTACTCAATAA
>CAXTUE010000067.1:10149-12620 GCA_964247355.1 uncultured Ktedonobacteraceae bacterium
GGTTCTAGGATACAGCGTTCATGCCGCATAATAAATTGTGACACCGGTGGATACTTCACACAAAGCGAGAAGATAGTGGATGCTATCTTCCCGCAGTTAGGGCATTCGAGTACGATGGCGAAACGCTTATAAAAAGGTGCTGGCGGTGTGTCAGGTTCAATACCGCGTAATGGTACAAGCTCCTTGCAGATAGGACAGAACTGATAGCTGGTTGCCAGTGCTTGTGAATAGAAAAGCGGCAGGGCTTGAAGTACTTGTTTAAAGGCAGGACGGAAGGAGCGTCTCTCTGCAAATGACACGATATTGCCAGTGTTGACGATATCAATGCTATTTGTTGAAGAACACGTCGGACATTGCAGGCGTAAACCGACTTCACCCCCGGATTGTGGTTCAAAAAGACCTTGCAAACGCTGACGCCCACAAATGAAGCACCATATACTGGTCTCACGCCATCCCTGAGCCACCGTTTCATTATCCAGAGCTACGCCAAGTGCTTCCGCGTCAGTGCGCAATTCACTATTAAGAACCTGACGTAGTTGGCGGCGAGCACGATGAAGCTTGACCTCTAATGCGTTGATGGTCATACCTAGCTCTAACGCGACCTCGCGTTGTGGCATCTCGGCAAGGTAGTGCATCTCTAAAGCCTTGCGCGTTGTAGCAGGCAGATGGTCCATTGCGCGGTCGAGCAACACGGCAAGGTCCTGATGACTTAGCTCTTCTGTAATATCAGGAGTCTGTGGATCAGGAATGTCGAATGCTGAAGTTTCACTGCTACTCTCCTCTACAGGTTGCAAAGAGGAGAATGTATACTGGCGACGATCAGTTGTCCCCTGAGCGTGTGTCCAGCGCATACTCACATTGCGGCAAATCCCATTAAGCCAAGCTTCAAAGCGGTCCGGTGTGCGTAAATAGTCAAGATGTTGCCATGCGTTCACTAATGTCTCCTGGACAACATCCTCTACACCATCGGGTGCAACGCCATGCACCGAGGCAAGACGTGCTAAGCGTGGCTGAGCAGCTACCAGGAGTTTTTCCAAATCATGTGTTAACGTCGTGTACTCGTTCCCTTCTGTGAGAGTCTCTTTCTCTCTTTCTCTCTTTCTAACGTGTAGGAACACTATTGTATCACACATATGCTCAGATTACTCCTTTCGTTTTCCACATATATGTCGCGCTTTGACCCAAAAACCTTACACAAAAAAATATCCTCTTTTGATAAACTGATCTCTACAATTTCGCCTCAACGAGAGATGTTTGGTAAGAAGCAAAGGAGGATTCTTTATGTTCGGACTCATAAATAGCTGACAATATTCCGAACATCTTGTATACTAGAAAGAGAAAAAGCAAGCAAGCAAGGAATAATTCCACCTATATGCCAACAATCTCTACCGTTCGTGAAGATACACTTTTTTATCAACAACAGGACAGCTTCGCAACTCTTAAAGTGGGAACTCAGGATTGGTATTCCTGGTTAAACACAGCTTCACAATTCCGTGTCGAATGTTCACAGGGAACCTTTACTGTTAGGAAAGAGCAAGCAGGAAACGGACGTGGCGATTCCTATTGGCGAGCATACGCCAGGAGGAATGGTACACTCAGACGTGTGTATCTCGGCAAAACATTGGAACTAACAGTTGAGCACTTACGAGAGGTTGCAAGTCAACTTTTACAGCAATCATTAGTAACTCCCTCCCTATTGGAAAATGGAGCAACTAGTATCTCTACAGCGTTGCATAGCCCACTTTTAGCAACAAAATTTTATATACCTCCTCCTCCTCCATACAATATTACTCGTTCGCATTTAGAGCAACGATTACAAGACGTTCTACAGTATAAGTTAACCTTTATCTCTGCTCCTGCCGGTTTTGGCAAGACAACACTACTTAGTGACTGGGTGAGAACCCGTAGCGAACCTATAGCATGGCTCTCCTTTGATAACGCCGACAATGATAGTATTCGCTTCTGGACATACGTAGTAGCAGCCTTAGATTCACTCGTTCCGGGACTAGGCGCGTCGCTAGCATCACAGTTAGCCTCCCCACAACTCACACCCGGCACAATATTTTTGACATCTTTGCTCAACACACTCAGTCAGGCAAGTACTGAACCATTTGTGCTTGTACTTGATGATTTCCATTTGATCACAACTGGCGTCCTTCATGATACCGTGGCATTTCTTATTGAACACCTTCCACCTCAGGCTCATCTTATCATCAGCAGTCGTGCTCAAGCACCCTTTCCACTTGCTCGTCTTCGTGTTTGCAGGCAGACTCTCGAATTGCGAGTAGATGACCTTCGTTTCACACTTAACGAGGTAGCGAGTTTCTTTGAGCGAATTATCGGAGAAACCATTTCACCGGCTGAGCTGGTAGCATTAAATGCTCGAACTGAGGGATGGGCGGCTGGACTCCAATTGGCGGCATTAACAAGGTACGAACACGACAAGCAGGCTGATTGGATTGATGCTATAC
>CAXTUE010000068.1:0-12588 GCA_964247355.1 uncultured Ktedonobacteraceae bacterium
CTCATACACGTTCCCTTTTATTTGAACTGTTTCTATCAACACCAAAAGCAATGCATTACTCGTAGCGCAGTGCGGTAATTGGGTCCTGTCGCATAGCTTTAATGGCAGGAAATGTTCCTGCTAAAAATGCGAGAAGAGTAATGCCGATAACGACTGGAACAAACGTGACCGGAGGAAAGGCCAGAGGTTGATAATTCGGGAGGGTATCCTGGAACAGTTTCCCTACAATATTGTTCGCCACTAACCCTAAAAGCACAGCCAGCAGTATTCCTAAGATACTTCCCCACAAGCCGATTAAGGCTGCCTCGGTTGCGAAGAGACTAAAGACAGTGCCACTACGCATACCCAGAGCCTTCAGCAATCCTACCTCGCGCGTTCTTTCGTTTACCGCCATATACAGTGTGTTAATAATGCCGAAGGCAGCAACGAATATGGCAATCAGACTGAACAAGGAAAGAGCATTTTGTATTTGTTGGATACTCGCAACTGCTCCCTGAAGCACATCCTGATATCTACTGGAGGGTAAACCTTTGTTCAGAAGAGCATTTTGTACGGCTTGTAGTTGACCTTCAGATAGCTCTGGCTTAAGCAACACATTCGCACTTGTATAGTTGAATTGAATATCAGAGATGCCACTAGATTGCCAGTCGCTGATATTCTTTGCGGTGTCATAGTTAATGAAAACCTGTCCTCCAAGCCACAAGGAGTTCGCTAATACGGATTTGATGACGAACGAATACAGTTTTGTCTGTTGCAACTGATCTTTAAAGGCGAGCGTGATCTGTTTCCCAAGTGCATCTTGAGAAGATGTAAAACCTAATGGTGCTAAATATGCATAGCCCAGGGCTAATGCATCTGCCGATGCACCAGTAGCACCTAGATTTCCTACGTCCGTACCAAATTGCA
The DNA here is from genome assembly GCA_964247355.1 of uncultured Ktedonobacteraceae bacterium. Lineage (GTDB taxonomy): Bacteria > Chloroflexota > Ktedonobacteria > Ktedonobacterales > Ktedonobacteraceae > JBBQVS01. The sequence continues at coordinate 907 of CAXTUE010000068.1, forward strand.
TAGTCGATACAAATCCTGTAGCCGTTGCACTGTATTTATTGTTTCCATAAGCAATATACAGTGGCGAGACATACATACTTGGTATAACTTTCACTACATTGGGTATCTGTCGCATTGCATCTAGGTCATCAGCCTCAAGGGGCTTGAAACCAAATTGATTAGACGTAGGATCATATTTTGTTGGTTTAAAACCAATGCCTCCCGTTACTACGCTACCACCTCCACCACCTTTGGAAACGAGAAGGGTATCAGGAACCTTCAACAACGTTGTCTGATCCGTTATGTAGCTCTTGAAGCCTTCACCCAGCGCAGAGGTGAGAGTAAACGTAAAAGCACCGACGACGATGGCAATAATTGTCAGTGTGGTGCGTAGCCTGGATTGTGTAAGATTGCGATTAGCTTTTCTAATAACATCAAAGAACTTCATCTTCCAGATATTCCTCTCTTTTAGCCTGCGACGATGCGTCCATCTGTGATAACGATGTGACGCTGAAACTGCCTGGCGAATTCGAGATCATGCGTCACCACAACAAGCGTCAGGCTATGTTCTCGGTTGATTTTGAAAAGGAAATCAATAATTTGCTTGCCTGTTGCCGTGTCTAAATTGCCGGTTGGCTCATCCGCAAACAGCAGCTTAGGCTGTCCCACTAAGGCGCGCGCGATAGCCACGCGCTGTTTCTGACCACCGGAGAGATCGGTCGCTTTATTGCGCGCCTTCTCCACAAGGTTCACGTATTCAAGCGCTTGCATCCCATGCTGTGTTCTTTGTTTTGAAGACATGCCGCGAATTTCCAGAGGCAAAACCACGTTTTCAAGAACAGTAAGGCGAGGCTGGAGAAAGAATTGCTGGAAGATGAAACCAAAAGACTCACTTCGTAACTGAGCCAGTTTCTTCTCTGTAAAGCGTGATGTGTCCTGACCATCAAACCAAATCTCACCCGATGTTTGCCGGTCCAGACCAGCTATAATATGCATGAGAGTCGATTTCCCTGAGCCGGATTTGCCGATAATGGCTACATTCTCTCCGCGATAAATATCTATCGATACTCCTCGCAGAGCTTGAAATTCTTCTGGTGATTTCCCATACGTCTTGACAAGATTGTTCACGCGAATTAATGGTTCAGCAACGGGTTGCACCGCTGTATGAGCGTTCCATTGAGGAGCAAGGTTTCCTATAGGTTGCCCGTCCGATTGAACAAAATTATTGTGTGGCAGTGGATTATTCATAATACGTGACCTCTCAATATCCTTTCTTGCCTTTTTCTGCTAAAACATTTTCAAGGTGCGTACTTCCTTGTAAAGTTTGTTTGTTCCCTTGCTGCAAGTATAGATAATTGTCTCTTGTGTTACAATTACAACAAGGAAACAAGTTACAAACAACAACACAACAACTTTAGGAGCACGGAAAAGCTGCATGAAGCCAAATTATGCATTGAGGCGTGAGCGCGAGTTTCGCGGATGGTCGCATGTGAAGGTGGCAGAACTTATCGGTACTGATGCTGTGACCGTGGGACGTTGGGAGCGTGGTGTCTCCTTCCCCTACCCACATTTTCGTGAGCAGCTGTGTGCGCTTTTTGGCAAGAGTATGCAGGAACTAGGCTTACTCTCTGCTAAAACGGAAGAGCAGAGAGACGAGTCAATAGAGATGGGGCATAACTCCCAAGGGCACTCAAGAACTTTTGCGTCAGTTCCAATCTATGATCCAGCAACACCGCTCCCATTGACATCGCCACTCATTGGGCGCGAAAATTTGCTAGCGATGCTCGAACAACGGCTTTGCGAAAAAGACAGCACACGCTTTACTGCATTGTATGGTCTGCCTGGAGTCGGCAAAACAAGCTTAGCAACACATATTGCACATCATCAACTTCGCGACCATTTTCCCGACGGCGTACTTTGGGCTGGTTTAGGTCCACAGGCCAATGCTCTTGCTCACCTCAGTCATTGGGGTACGCTGTTAGGGGTGCATTCAAATGACGAGACGCCACTGACTCGTATTGAAGACTGGACACGCGTGTTACGCACCGCCATTGGAATGCGACGGTTGCTCTTTGTTATCGACGATGCATGGGAAAGTAACACCGCTTTTGCCCTTCGAGTTGGCGGTCCTGCATGTGCTTACCTGCTTACTACACGTTTTCCTCAGATTGCCTTGCTCTTTGCAGACAATGGAGCAATTTCTGTTCCTGAACTGGCAGAGCATGACGGATTAAACTTGCTCACACATTACGCGTCTGATATGATGACTGCTGAACCTGCGCTAGCACAAAAACTAGTGAAGGATGTCGGAGGCTTGCCATTAGCTCTGACACTGATGGGCAAGTATTTACGGATGCAAGGTTATGGAGGCTTACAGCACCGAAGACGTGCATCCGCACTACGTTTACAGGATGCGAAAGAGCGATTACACTTAGCACTGCCCCATGCCTCACCTGAAGCATTTCCCAGTCTCAAACCCAGTGCTCCTTTATCTCTACAGTCAGTGATTGGAGTAAGCATTGAGTCGCTTCCCGAACAGGTACAACGTGCCTTCTATGCCCTCTCAGCCTTCCCTGCCAAACCTGCAAGTTTCTCCGATGAGGCGGCAGTATTCATCATCGAAGAACCACCCGAAGTTCTTGACCTGTTATGTGATACAGGACTACTAGAATCGAATGAACCTCAGCGCTATATGCTTCACCAGACTCTCACTGATTATGCCCATGTTCATCAAGCCGATAGAACAGTAACAGCACGAATGATTCGCTACTATATGGATTACATCAAGCAGAATAAAGGAGACGAAGACGCGTTGGAGCGTGAAATGACGAATATACTGCATGCATTGAGAGCCGCGCAGGAACAGGGCTTCCAGGTCGATCATGTACAAGGAATACTCACGCTCGCTCCCTATTTTGCAAAAAGAGGTCTCCATAGCATAACGCACCAATACCTATTTCATGCGTATACAGTAGCGAAGGAGCAACAGAATATTCAGGTTCTTGTGGACGTATTACTTCACCTGGGGGAAGGAGCCATCTGGCAAGGGGAGCAACTCCAAGCCGAACAATATCTACAAGAAGGTTTAATACTGGCTCAAGCAAAAGGTGATGCTAAAAATACAAGTGCATTTCTCTCATTTCTGGGTTTTACTCACATGCAACGAGGACACTACATACAAGCAGAGCAACTGTTGCAGGAAGGACTTGGGCTTGCGTCTCAGGAAAAGCAACTTGAACGTTGTGCCACTATTTTACGGCATCTGGGCCTCGTCGCCATGCTAAAAGAGTCCTTCGACTCGGCAGAAATCTACCTTCAACAAGGATTAACATATGCACGAGAAGTTCAATCCACAGAACAACTTTTCTTTCTTCTAGTCAACCTTGGCATGGTCGCAGGCTACCAAAAAAACTTTCTCCGGGCGGAGGAGTTTTATGCTGAAGCTCTCTCTTTTGCACAGCAAATGAAATCACTCGATGGATTAACCGCAGTACATAACAACCTTGGTCAACTTGCAAGGCTTCAAGGCTGTTATGCGAAGGCAAGATGTTCCTTTCAAGAAGCTCTTTCCCTTTCAAAACGTTCAGGAAACGGGCATTTGCAAAGCCTCACATTACTCTATCTTGCAGAACTGGCAATTGAACAGCAAGAATACCTTCAGGCTGAGCAATATTGTCAGGATGGCTTGTCTATTGCTCGTAGGCTGGAACTACGCGAGGTAATTATGCAGTTGCTCACCAGTTTGAAAAAGACTTTTTCTGCTCAAGGAAAGATTGGTCTCGCTGAGCAAGCATGTCAAGAGGCAGCAGCACTAGCTCAGTATCTGGGCATTTCCCCAACATCTTGTGACAGCCCTGGTAAATAGCGTGAAATCAGCACACATTTTGAGGTAATGCTGACAAAATCAGCGCGAAGAGTCTAAATTGCTCATCGAGAAACGACAGTAGTGCTCCTTTGCATCCAGTGGCAGCTTCGCGCATATTGGGTCTAATAGTAGACAGAACTTTTTAATCGCTGACTACAGAAGTCTATAAGAAGTTCGCTAGATATCCCACCATTGTCTATGCCATATCCGTGCAGTAGCTAGCGCATCTAAAGTTTCTTGCGAAAGAATGGTTTCGCACCTGTCTCGTTCTGAAGAACCAGCATACAAATCCACGACGCCTAAATCAACGCCAACAAGCGGCTCGATGGCTCCGATAGTGCAATATGGTACGTAGGCTGTGCTATATCCGCCAGCTTGCAGCAAAACGAGACGTCCATCGCATACCTCCTCGGCTAAGTTGAGCATGAGTTGTGACATAGCGTGAAATCCATCTTTCGTTACCATCATCTGCGCAAGCGGATCGAGCCAGTTCGCGTCCTGGCCCGCAGTGATGATGATAAGCTGCGGGCGAAACCGTAGGCCAATTGGTACAACAAGCTGCTCGAATGCGGCACGGTAGCCTCTATCTCCCGTTCCTGGTGGCAGTGGAATATTGACGGTATAGCCAGCACCGACACCTGTTCCAACCTGCTCTAGCTCACCAGCGAGTTTGGGGAACCAGTTTTGCTGGTGAAGCGAGACAAAGAGGACGCCTGGATCGGCGTAAAAAGCATCCTGTGTACCGTTGCCGTGATGCACATCCCAATCGACAATCATGACCCGTTCCAGACCATATTTGTTTCGTGCGTGGTGCGCGGCAATCGCAGTATTGTTAAAGATACAAAAGCCCATCGCATGGTTGCTCATCGCGTGATGACAGGGTGGACGCAACAACGCGTAGACGTTGCGTACTCTGCCGTCCATGACCGCATCAACGGCGTTCATTGCCCCGCCAGCAGCGTATAGTGCGGCCTCGAACGATCCAGGACTCAGAGCAGTCTCTTCATCTACATCTCCCCAAGAACCTTCTTTTGGTCCACCTGCAGCACACGCGCGGATACCTTCGATATACGCTTTTGTGTGATAGACAGTAAGTTCGTCGTCTGTCGCACGGCGGGCAGGTAGTGGTAGCATCCGTTCTGTGAGGCCCGAACCATCGAGAAATTCTTTGATACGACGAATTATAGTAACTGATGATGGATGCGGTTCTGGTGACAGTTCAAATGTACCATCGCGTGTCACGACTTGTGTTTCTGTACCAGTATCGTGAGCAAGAAAATGTTCATCATAAACCAAGCCTGTGCGAAGTTGAGAAGCCATTACAATGCGTTCCTTTTTCACGGTTTCAGCGTTTACTATACTAGACTACTTATAATTTTTGTTATCATACAATACAAGGATAACGAATTGCATACTAGCACAGGGTAGGACATATTTATGAATCTACATTCTCACAAAAATAGCGTGGACGAGATCGATCAACGCATTATCGAAGCACTGCAGCAGGACGGGCGTCGTCCGTTCACAAAGATTGCGGCGGATATGGGTATCTCTGAGGCAAGCGTTCGACAACGCGTTGCTCACCTCATCAACACACAGGTTATGCAAATCGTGGCGGTAACGAACCCCGTCAAGCTTGGCTTCAACATGGCAAGCATGATTGGTATTCGTGTCTCTGGCGAACGCTTGCTGGAGGCTGCGCAAGAAATATCGGCCTTCGACGAAGTGATCTATCTCATTCTTTGCGCTGGCAGTTTCGATATCCTTGCGGAAGTCGTGTGTCGAGACAACGACCATTTCCTGAAATTTCTAACTGAGAAGCTGTATAAAGTGCAGGGAGTGCAACAAGTCGAAACATATATGTATTTGCGTGTTTATAAACAAAATGATTGGGCGTTTTTATCGCAAGCGCAAGTTATACCATCGCCACAATCAGGCAGATCAAACGGCTAGAAACTCGGTCTATTATTTCATGTACACACCTCTTACAGCATGTTATAATGCTATTGGAGCGGAGCGAAAAAATTCTTGCACGCTGCATCAATGGCGTTCAGATACACACCCGTATGGTCTGTTTCGGAATCCATGCCGACACGTATGCAATGAGACGACGACAAAAGGAGACCCTTCATGATCGAAACAGTTCCGTCGGGTACGGTGCTGCATGGACGTTATCGTATCGAGCGCGTGTTGGGCAGCGGCGGTTTCGGGCATGTCTATTTAGCAGTGGACCTTTCGACGAATCAGCCATTTGCGCTTAAAGAGTATTTAATTTCCGGTCCTGGCGGGCAAGAGCAATTGATGCACGAGGCCAATGTCTTGAGCCAACTGCACCATCCCAACTTACCAGCATTTCATGACGCCTTTAACGAACGCGGACGTTATTATGTCATTATCAGCTATATCGAAGGCGAAGACCTCACCGACATTATCCGCAAGACGCAGCGTCGGAACGAAGTTGTACCCCTTACGCAAGTGATAGGGTGGATGTTAGAAACGTGCGATGCCGTACTCTTTTTGCATAACCAGCATCCGCCAGTTATTCATCGCGATATCAAGCCCGACAATATCCGCATCATGCCCAACGGAAGTGCTATTCTGGTAGACCTGGGTAATGCCAAAGCGTATGCGGATGGATTGCGTACTCTTCTATTTATTCGTCATCAGGGAACGCCGGGCTATGCACCACCTGAACAATATCCTGGTGGGAGTGGAACGGACGCACGTTCCGATGTCTATGCGCTAGGAGCTACACTCTATTTTGCCATCACGGGACATGAGCCACCCAGCGTATCAACACGTAATCAAGCAATCCAACAGGGGCAACGTGATTTGCCAACCCTGCAAGAAGTGCTGGCACAAAATCCGTCGCAAGATAGCCAGGAGGCAAATGCCGCAAAGCAATTTCGCCTTGGTGTCTCAAAACCAACTAAACCGGCACCACGCCATTCGCATCATGTCGCACAACTAGCGACGCTCTCGCCACCCGCAATGAATCAACTGAATATGTTGCTTCAACGCTCAATGGCGATGCGACCGAAAGACCGCTATGCATTTGTCGCTGATTTCGCGAAGGATTTGAAGCATGTGTTGGATTTGATTATGGCCGAGACAAAGGCTACGCCAAATCTATACCATACACAGCCTGATCTACCAGATTTGTACGAGTCCATGCAGAACGCAAAGACAGCCGAAAGTATGGATGTCCAAAATAGTGCTCAAACGCCCCGCTCAGCCTATGGTGTTGCGTCTCACTGTCCTCAGTGCAATGCAACACTCATGGCAAATGCACCATTTTGCCCGAACTGTGGCTTGGTTTTTTCTCCCACTTCACGCAGTAATAGCGGCACACGCACACCTGATACGACTCCTGTGTCGGGAAGGAGTTCAGGGTCACAAGATAGTGTACAACAAGATCATAGTGGCGTACCTGATCCCGTTGTTACTGCCCCTGTTCAGAATTCGCAGACACCTAGAGCGTATATGCCTGTTTCAAATCAACAAACTGTGTCGGGAAAAACTACATCCTCTGCCTCACCTTCGCCCTGGGAAACAGTACCAGTTGTTCCATATCAAACCTCGTCCGCTCAGCACATACCGTCTGGCACATCACCTCGCCAAATTGCACAGCAGAAATCCCCTGGCTTCACGGTGAGCACAGGGCTTGTGCTCACCGTCCTAATTATTTTGATTGTGCTTATCATTATCATGATTGTGCTCATTGTCAATCATGCACAGCACGGCGCAATCTCAATTCCTGTAGCTGCATTCAGCACGTACACTCTTGACGTGCCACACAGATAAAAGCCTATGCAATGGGCGGCGGCAAGGACACAAGCAATCCTGCCAGCACAATAATTGTTGTAAGCAACACTGCCTCAACTTTCCACCATCCCAACCGTTGTTCGAGGTGAAGACGCGCGGTGAGGGCGATAAGCAAAAGGGCGAACAGCAAAACGCCCAATTTTATCAGTAACACGTTTCCATAGGATGTTATCAAAAGATTAACGGGAACCTTTACTTGTTGATATGCGAGTATCAGTCCCGTCATACCCAGTTCAAGTACGGCAATCGTGGCCAGTCTCCCAAAGCGCAAAACGACTGGCACAAGCTGATGCTTCACATCCCTCAATGATGCAAGAGCCAGCAATGAACACAGGCCACCCATCCACGCGCCCATCGCGACAATGTGTAGCGCATTTACGATAAATCCCAGCCAGAGAGGATTTGTACGGAGCGCGTGACTGGCTTCTCCATCTATTAACGCAAGGATGCCACCTAAAGCAAGGATGATTGTCAAAGATTGCTTGTTACCTTCTTTCACAACACCCACAAGTATCCACAGCAGGAGAGCAGCTCCTAGACGTTGTGCAAGCACTCGTCCAAAGCTTGATGCAAGCACATCACCAATACTAGAAGGGTCAAAGAGTAATCCAGTACCAAGACTCGCATTTTGCGCGAGTAATGCAAATGGTTCTGCGACTATAAGACATCCTATACCCAACGTCACGAGGCTCAAAAGGCGTCGCTTAACAGTCGAATCGTAAGCAAGACCAAGTGGTAGCAGTACCCATGATTGAAATACAAATGGGCCAAAACCAAGCGCATATCCAAGAAAGTGCAGCCACCGTGCAGCAACTTGTACTAACACTCCTAAAGGTGAAACACCGCTTTCATTTGTATTAGCCCATACACCGCCTGTATGCCCGACACTAAACACAAAGCGCCCACTCGTAGGGTCAGTATCTTGTGAAATAACCTGCCAGATTACAAGATAGGTTCCCTGTTTTCTCGCATCAACTGCTACCTGCAATACCATCCCGCGAGTTTGTGAGATTCGCCCATAGCTGGCAGGTTTACCATTTGGATTCAGTACCACAATGGCCTGTCCGACAAGCTGCACTGGCTCTGATAACTGTAGTTGTACAGAAGTGGGTGAATATGGAAGAACGCTTTGCTCCGGTGGATTCGATCTTACTAAAACTGCATGTAAAGCCTGTGCGCAGGCTGGAGAAGAGTTCATGCTATCGAGCAAGATGCATACACACAAGGTCAAGATTCCGACAATACAGAGACGCAGTGCTCTTCTGCTTAAGAAGAGCACTGCATCCTTTATAGATAGACTGAACAACCATTTACACAGCACTTGTGACACTAGCCTCAAGTGATGGAACGGCTTCAACTGTCTGATGAGGCTTGCGACCAATGCGGATAACCATTCCTGACGCCACGAGGCAGAGCAGACCAGCCGTGATAAAGCTAACCTGATAGTCGCCAAAGACTGTGCGCAATTCGCCTGCTCCAAAAGCTGCTGTCGCGGCACCAAGCTGGTGGGCCGCGAAAATCCAGCCAAAGACAATGCCGACATTGCGTTTCCCGAATATATCGGCGGTCAAGCGTGTTGTTGGCGGAACGGTTGCTACCCAATCCAGTCCGTAGAAGACAATAAATACAGCTAAGCTGAGATAACCCGTTCCTAACGCGTAGGGTAGGAGCAATAATGAAAGTCCGCGCAACCCATAGTACCAGCACAGGAGCCAACGATTGTCTACACGGTCAGAGAGCCAGCCCGAAATGGTGGTACCGATAAGGTCGAAGATACCAATCAAGGCAAGCATACTGGCGGCAGTAACCTCCGGTATGCCATGATCCATCGACGCCGGAATAAGATGGGTGCCGATAAGCCCATTGGTTGTAGCTCCACAAATGTAGAAGCTGCCCGCGAGCAGCCAGAAATCAGGTGAGCGGAACCCGCGCGCGAGACCATTGAGTGCCGCCTTAATCGGGTTTTCAGTTGAGGCTACAACGTCTGGACTGTCCGGTTCAGCACCATATGGCTGCAACCCTACATCTCTTGGACGCTCGCGCATGAAGATAGCGACAAGGGGCGCAACAACAAGTGCGGCACCAGCCGTTACTAATGCTGCAGCGCGCCATCCTGCTGTAACGGCAAGCGAGGCGAGAAGAGGCAAGAAGACGAGTTGACCTGTAGCATTACTTGCAGTAAGCAATCCCATCACGAGGCCACGCCGTTTAACAAACCAGCGATTCGCGACAATTGCGGCAAGTACAGACGCAAGCGACCCTGTAGCAAGTCCGACCATCACCCCCCACAATAAATCGAGTTGCCAGGATGCTCTCATAAGTGTTGTCAAGCTAGCTGCAACAGCGACAATCAGCAAGGCAACAACCATGATGCGCCGGACGCCGAAACGCTCCATCAATGCGGCTGCAAAGGGGCCACTCAATCCGTAAATAAATAAGTTGATTGACACGGCAAGCGAGATAGTTGCTGTGCTCCAGCCAAACTCATGCTCAAACGGAACGATTAATACACCCGGCGTGGAGCGCATACCTGCCGCTGTGAGCAACGAAAGAAACGTAACAGCAGCGACAATCCAGCCGTAGTGGAACTTGGAACGAGGCACCCTTGCAATCTTCATGACAACTCCCATCAAAAATCATACTATGTCCTTCGCTTTACAAATTTGGGAACTCTTCACTTTGCCATAGCCCTGAGAAGCTCGCGTAGACGACTTGCATCTTCGGGGGGAAACTTGCTAAGAAAGTCGTAGTTTATTTGATCGAGTTCGTGGTCAAGTGGCTCCTGTAGTTCACGACCATGAGCCGTGAGTACAATACGGTTGATGCGACGATCACTCACATGCGATTGTCGCTCAATCAAACCAGCGTGTTCTAGCCTATCGAGAATACCTGTTATGGTGGCACTGTCTAATAGCAAGCGTTCGCCAAGTTCGGCACCGCTCTGATTGTCTTTTTCCCACAGCACCTTGAGCAATGCATATTGTACTGGCGTAACACTATATGGAGCCAGGCGTTGTTTGACTGTTTGCGTAACTTTTTGATACGCCTTGCTCAGGTAAAAGCTTAGGCAATCCTCAATATGTTCCATAACACACCCAATCAAAGAGAATCTGTTCTATCACTCAAATATGTAGATAAGTATACCCAAGAAAAACTGCTTTTACAATAGTTACTTGCACACAAGATATATGTCTACAAAAAGAAAGCACCATGAAGTTACTTTCTTTTTGTAGACGTAGGGGTTTGTGGTGCAATGGAACAGAAAAGTGGTTTAGGGGAAAGCAGTAGAAAGAGCAGAAGATGCATAAACTTTCTGCTCTTCTCTATGAAACACTCTCCTTTACAGCTCTTCGTCAGGTCGATCTGGTGTCCGCAATGGGCGATGTTGACCAGTAGAGAGACTCTCCGGTAAATTGAAGTGGTACGTGCCTGAGAAGTTGATGTGCTGAGAAACTAATGGGGAGAGCCGAGCGATGTCAGCATCCAACACGTCTTTACCTGCTCTACGCACATCTTCTAAGGCATCTTGCATGTAGGTGGTATTCCAAAGAATAACCGCATTAAGGACCAGCCCTAATGCCCCCAATTGATCCTCTTGTCCTTCCCGATACCTCTGGCGAAGCTCTCCTCGCTGTCCATGAAAGATCACACGGGCAACCGCATGGCGTCCTTCCCCTCGATTCAATTGGGTCAAAATTCGGCGACGATAGTTGTCATCGTCAATATAGCTGAGCAAGTAGAGCGTTTTCGCAATACGCCCAACTTCCCCAATCGCACGAGCGAGTGCTGAGGGGCGACCTCCTGCTTGCAACGTTCGCATGACATCGGTCGCGTGAACCGTTCCTACCTTGAGAGAACCCGCAACACGAAGCATATCATCCCAGTGTGTTGTAATCAGATCATTATTAATCCGATGATGTGCCAGACTATTAAGGGGTCCATACTCCGCTTCGGTCTCCATCCGCCAGAAACGCGCTTCCCCAATATCGGCAATTCTGGGACTAAATTGATAC
>CAXTUE010000069.1:0-12574 GCA_964247355.1 uncultured Ktedonobacteraceae bacterium
AACTTGCACGAACCTCTAAAACCTCCATACCAAACTGTTGGAGAAGATTGAGGCTCTTCGCAACGTCGTATCCAGCTTCACACGCATTCCCCCGACACCGAGCGAGACTCCACTTATTTGCACCTCACGCTTCTGCGCCATGATACGGGCAACCACCGTCGTTACCGTGTCAAGCGGAACGGAGAAGCTAAGTCCTTGTGCCATTGGCATCATCGCCGTTGTAATACCAACGACGCGCCCCATGCTGTCGACAAGTGGACCACCGGAATTACCAGGATTGATAGGTGTGTCGGTCTGAATCAGGTTACTCATCTTTGGTACGCCAGGAGCCTCAAGTGTGCGCCCCAAAGCACTGACCACGCCAGCCGTCACAGTCCAGTTCAAGCCATAGGGATTGCCTACTGCCAGCACCAGTTGTCCGACGCGTAGAGGCGTACGCCCAAGTTCCGCAACGGGAAGATGATCTGCCCCGATACGGAGTACAGCAACATCAACATTTTTATCACTACCTACCAGACCAGCATCGAACTTGCGCCCATCGGCAAGCGTGACTTGAATGCGTCTGGCATGCTCAATGACGTGCGCGTTAGTGAGGACTTGGCCATCTGAGGCAAAAATGAAGCCAGAGCCGAGGCCACCATTAAACTCTGGTCTATTTCCAGGGCGGCGCGAACGCCCGCCACCTTCTCGCTCTATATCAATACGAACAACCGCAGGTCCTACGCGCTCAGCCGCAGTCGTGACTGCATTCGAGTACGCGTCCAATGCATACGCATCCTTCTCGTATGTACTCATCTTCTTGCATCGTACTTTCTTGTGGAACCTCTTCGGGTGTAGTTGTTTGCGAGGCTACGACTCAATGAGATTGATATAGATTGTATCATACCTTACAAGAAAACGCTATCTACGCCTTTTTCGTACCCAACGCAGACAGGACGGCAGAAGCCAGCACATCCAACTTGAATGGCTTCTCAACAACCATCGCATACGGTGCGAGACGAAGTGCCTGTGAGAGTTCATTATAATTGGCAGCAGTACAAAAAACGAGGGGTAAGCTTCGCGTGGAAGCATGATCCTGCAAGTGCCGCAACACCTCTACCCCTGGTATCTCTGGCAATTGCAGGTCAAGAATCAAAACATCAATTGGCAAGTCTGGATAATAGGAGAGAAGTGGAGCCATTCTTCCCTCACCTTGAGTAACAGGTTGTAGAAGTGCATTTAAACACAAGCGAGGATGCTCGTATACCTCCACCGAATGACCCGCAAACTGTAGCATCGTTGCTGATAGCTTTGCAATCCGTGCATTGTCTTCGAGCAGACCTACTCGTGCCATAATTACTCTTTTCTTGGATGCCTATGTTTAACCATTCAGATTGTAAATTTTTTGTGCGATATATGTCAAGGAAAGTACTTCTATCTCATGGAAAAAAACTCTTCAAAATTATCATGGTCAATTATTATACCTCCCTCGACGTTACTCATGAGATGCCGTACAATAGATAGAGTGCTATTACAATTACAAAAAAGATGGATACATATCTATGAGCGAAGAATTAGGAAGAAAATACCCCGTTAGCGTTGTACGCTATGGCATGGGGAAAGAAATACAGTTATATCAGGACGAACTTGTGGTCACGGGACAAGAGGAAGATGAGGAGACGCGCGTTTCTCTTTCTTCAATTAAACAATTGACACTTGTGCCAGGAGATCCAAACCCAGGCAAGCTTGTACTGATGGCGGACCTTGACGATGGCAACACGGTAATCCTGGTCGAAGGCATGAGCAATGCACGCGATTTTCGGGCCATGCTGCCAAAACTACTTGAGTTACAACCCGATATACAGCTCGACCCGCCCGACATGGGCGAACAACTGCGGCAAGCACTGAACACCCGACGCGCTTGGACGCTTACCTGCTATGGCTCGTTTCTGCTGGTCTGTGCTTTGCTTTCTGTACTCTACTTCGTTGTCGCCTATATCGGTGCTCACCACTAAAGGATAGAGGTTTTTACTATGTCACCATCAGAGCAACCATTTCTCGTTTCAAATGTGAGTGACGATCCTCGCGTTCGCATCTTTCGACGCGTCTTCGCACCCGGAACCTCAGATCAGATGGATGTAGATGCATTCGTTGTAATTACAACACGCTATGTCGTTGTGCTTGATACACTGCTTGGTCCAGAGGACATGAGTAGCGTAATGCATGAGATACAAAACGAACTATCCGGTCGTGCACTACTTGTCGTAAATAGTCACGCTGACTGGGACCACTGCTGGGGTAACAACTACTTTACTGGAGAAAACGCTGCCCCTATTATAGCTCAGGATTATTGCGCCACTCGTCTGAAATCAGACGAGGCAAAAGCAGTGTTAGTCGAGTACCAGCAGAAGTATCCATATTTGCAGAACGTCGCCTTGACTCCACCAACACTCACATTTCCTGATAAGATGACGATACACGGTGGTGACTTGACGCTTAAACTCTTCTCAGCCCCTGGACATCACGCCGATCATATCGCCGTATGGATACCAGAGATACGTCTGCTTCTCGCCTTCGATGCCACCGAAAAACCTCTGCCTCTTATCGAAAGTGCGACAAGTGTTCAGCTCATGTACAACACGCTAGAACATTTTCTTACTCTTCAACCACAACGCGTCCTCTGCGCTCATGGCAAAACAAAAGATATTGACGTTGTACAACAAAACCTGAAATACATGCACGAGATTGAACAACGTGGACGCAAGCTACTCGCAACCCGCTCTCCTACAGAGACCGAACTTGAACACGCTCCAGAGCTAATTCAATACTCTTTCGATGACGTTATTGGAACAACAAGCGATATCAGTAAAGCAGACCGCGAATTTTATACATGGGCGCATGAAAATAATGCGCGTTATGTGTTGCAATGGTTAAAGAGTGTCTCGTAAAGCCTGGTCATCATTGATGATGTTAGAATCGGGCTTATAGTCCGGTTCTAACATCTTTGATCGCTACACTTTGAAGTAATCGCCTTCACGAAGGTCTTCAATGAGACCTGGGTGGGCAGGATGCCAATTGAGTGTCTCCTGGGTGACAGCACTCGATGCCGGATTATCAAGTGCCGCAAAGGTGCTCAGATGGCGAAAGTGTTCGGTAGCATCTTGTGCAGAAATGCTGGTTACTGGTACATCAAGTTGGCGTCCAATCATCTCGGCAATGTCTTTAAAGGCGATGCCTTGATCGCCGACACCATGCAGTCGGGCACCCGCTGGTGCAGATTCAAGTGCTAAACGAAACAGGGATGCTGCATCGAGTTCATGCACGGCAGGCCAGCGATTAGCTCCCTCACCAACATAAGCCGAGACACCCCTTTCACGAGCTATACGAATGAATGTTGGCATAAAGCCCGACACGTTATCTAGCGGCCCATGAACTGTCGGCGCCAGACGAACAACCGATGATCGGACGTTTTTCTCGGCAAGTCCAATAACGAAGTTTTCAGAGTCAATACGGGGACCAGACTCCAGTACGTCGGTTTCGAGTCCAGTACGACCTAAATTGGCAAACACAAGCATGAGTGTTCCACCTACGCCCACCAGCGGCTTACCTGTGCCAGCAAGAGCTTCGCCAAATGCTTTCAAGGCTTTCAGATCAGCCTGCGCAGCACCTTCCATATCTCCTGAAAAAGCCAGATCGTGTTTAAAGGCTAGGTGAATCACTCCGTCTGCAGCCTGAGTCGCCATTTTTAAGCTGTCGAGGTCTTCGAGCGAGCCATGTTCTACCTCGACACCAGCTTTACGCAACTTTTCGGCAGACTGGTTGGAGCGTGCTAGACCGACGACGTGGTGTCCAGCTTTGAGTAATTCAGGTACGACGACAGAGCCGATGTGTCCACTGGCACCAGTTACAAATACTTTCATACGAACCCCTTTACTAATTTACGTTTATTGTATAAGCTACAATTGTAGTCTAATCATTCGTTCTCTAAAACACAACGACATTTCAGCACTTCTGTATAGTTACACAACGAAAGGATGGAATTGATGGCCGGAATATCACCCAAAACGAATTCTAATACACTTGATCCGCGTGTCGCTCGTACGCGTCGTTTATTACTTGATAGCTTCAGTGAGCTTTTAGCCGAACATAAAAGTATACGGAAGATTTCTATTCAACGTATCACTGAGCATGCCGGTGTGAACCGTGTCACTTTTTACGCGCACTTTACCGATAAATACGAATTGTTATCTGCATGGAAACGAGAA
The DNA here is from genome assembly GCA_964247355.1 of uncultured Ktedonobacteraceae bacterium. Taxonomy (GTDB): domain Bacteria; phylum Chloroflexota; class Ktedonobacteria; order Ktedonobacterales; family Ktedonobacteraceae; genus JBBQVS01. Next base: position 4,245 of record CAXTUE010000069.1, read on the forward strand.
ATCTTTCGCAAAGCACTGACCGACAAGCATCTCCAGAGTCAGAGCGCCAGAGACATCACCTTCGAGCAGTTGATTGATACGGTCCTGGATTTCATGGCTTCCTATAAAAACTACTTCAGGCTCATTAACAAGGAGTATGAACCACTGTTCGAGGCAGCACTGCAGGAGGAGCTTGCAGATATTCTGTTGGAGATGCTCAAATCAAAGCCGTCTCATATGTCTATGACCACACAAACCACCGCAACTTTTCTGAGTTGGGCGATATTTGGTACTGCTAATGAGTGGAGTAGCAAGCGCATTCAAGAATCCAAAGGTGCAATAGCTAGGCAATTATTACAGTTGGTCAGTCTAGTAGTTAACCATCAACTGTAGTATACAGTTTTCGCCGTCTCATGCTTCGTCGCGTCAATAAAACAAGCAATCCAAAGAACACAATAATGAGCAGCAGTGTTACAACGCGCGTTGGATTGAGGCCGTTATTGGTCCCAGGGTAAAGATAGACATTGTTCGCCGCAACATACAATTGAGAAGCTTTATCTCCACCAATAGCGAGGGCATAAACAGAGGTATTTTTCGGAAATCCTGCCGCCGCGCCTAGCCAATTCTGTCCACTGTCGTCGCTGCGAAAGACACCATACCGCGTTCCAACATAGAGCGTTGACGCATTCGTACTTCTATAGTCAATCAAGATGTGTTCAATTGGAACACCTCGTAACACTTGCCCACTCTCGGACCAGTGCATACCAGAATCCATTGAACGATAAATACCATGCTGTGTTCCAGCGTAGACAAGTCCTCGTGCACCACCAAAGCTAGCAGCCGGTTGAATATAGCTCACACCATTGCTGACAGGCAAGCCAGTATTGAAAGCGGTCCATGCGGCACCATTGTTATCAGAGCGGTACACGCCGAGCGATGTTGCCGCCCACAGACGATGCTGTGTGCTATCAAACGCTAGTTCGGAAATAGCAATACCAGGAGGAAGCGTACCATTGATAGCTTGCCAGTGTGTACCAGCATTGCTACTCATAAACACGCCATGATGGAGCGTTCCAACATACATACTCTTCTGCTCATTAAAGATCATCGTTGTATAGCTATCAGTTGGTAAGCCTGAGTTAGGAGTATTAGCTAACTGCCATGTCTGTGCAGCATCAGTGCTGGCGAAGAGTCCACCATCCGTAAGCGCGTAAACAACGTTTCCACTAGAAGCTACAGTAAGCATTGAGAGTTTTACTGGAGCGGACGAAACAGGTGTTCGCCTTGTCCAATGTTGTCCAGCATCACTACTACTAAACACGGCACCATCTTCATTGCTAGCATAAAGCGTCTGCGGGGATGCAGGATTTACAGCGAGAGACTGAATGTGTTGAGTTGATAGGGTTGACGCTTGCCAGGTTCCACTCCCTAATAGATTTGCATTAAGCGAACAAGCAGTAAGACCAAATAGCAGAAAGGCATGCAGCAGAAGTCGCAATAAATTACTATACGTGTGTACTCTTTCGGCCATTTTTGCATAAGAAACACTATCATGTTGTATATTCTGCATAATGTCTGTACAATTCTAATACAGCAAATCTACCTCTTCGCCAACGCCCTGTTTCATCGCCAGAAAATAGACATGTGATGCCGTTACGATATCTTCTAACGCGATACCTAGACCTTTATAGAGCGTGATTTCTTCAGGTGTTTCGCGTTGTAGCCCCTCATCTTCTATGACCTCATGCAACTCACGCACACGTTCCCATTGAAATAGCCCCTCTTCCGCCGGAATAACAAAGTCTCCCGCTTCTTTATGAGCTTGCTCAAGTGAGTCGGTGACAATCAGCGTACTACGTTGGAGCGTCGAGTAATCTACCTCACGTCGCTGTACCCAGTTCGAGCCGATAGCGTTAATGTGACATCCGGGTCTGAGCCACTCGCCGTGAAACACAGGATCACGTGCAGTCGTCGCCGTGATGAGAATATCGGCGTCTTCAACAACGGTACGAGCGTCATTGACCGAAATAACTTCGATATTCATCAGGCGCGCCATCTCTTGACAGAATAACTCGCGCTCCGGTTGCTTGCGACTAAAAACCTTGACAGTAGTGATGGGACGCACGGCACAAACGCCCATAAGCTGCGTCACGGCTTGCTGACCAGCACCGATCAGACCAACAGTACTTGCATTTGTGCGCGCAAGATACTTTGTCGCAACCGCGCTCGTTCCGCCTGTACGCATTGCTCCAAGATGGTCTGCTTCGATAATCGCTAGCAACTCGCCGTTCTTCGCACTAAACAGCATCACGACATATCGCACACCTTCACGAAACGCTGTGTATGTCTTAAAGCCAAGAACGCCAAAAGTGGGAGCAGCCGCCGCAAGAACGGTAAGGACACCGTTTGCAAAGGCTAATCTTGTACGAGGGGAACTTTTCGCCAGTCCTTGCGCTTGTGCGGAAAAAGCATCTTCTAGCACGGCTACTGTATCACGCATGCTTAGTAATTCTCGAACGTCTTTTTCACGCACAATTAACGCCATACGGACTGCTCTACATTTCTGGCACCACTAATCCTCGCGACGAATTACACGGTGCATATACACAACGGTTTCGTGAATCTCATACCCTCTGGGCAACTTCTTGTTATTCTGTGGCATCAACAAGTCCTTGATTCCTGTAAGTGCAGGCAAACCACTCTCTACCGCTCTGGATTGTGGTGCGAGACGAGCAAGCAGGCCACGCCGTAGTAACTCTAAACCCATGCCCACAGCCACAGCTCCTACGCTTGCAGCAACACCGCGCGGTACTGGCAAGTTGTAGAGGAGTGCTGGCAAGTTCTTCTCCTGCACCGGGACAAGATCAGTTGAGGCAACCGCAAGGTCTGCTCCACACTGGCTACAATAAATATCATTTTTTGTGACTGTAGATTGACATTCAGGGCATTTCATAGATATTTCTCCTCCATGAGCCAGACGATTTCTCGAATCTCTTCTTTGCTTTTATACACATTGCACTAGCTTTTCTACGAATATTACATCCTATTGTAACGCTTCTAACGTAAGGCGTCTACACTTTTTGCCAGCAAAACAGACGCATGTTCCATTTCTGCTTCCGTAGACCAGCGTCCCAGCGTCAGACGTAACGCGCCAAGTGCTTGCTTGCGCGAAAGTCCCATTGCGGTAAGCACCGTAGAAGGGTCGGTACTGTCCTCATGACAGGCAGAGCCAGTAGAGCTAGCAATTCCAGGCGTCGCCGCAAGCACTTCCTGCCATCTATACATATATTCAACGTATTGGGCAAGCGTTCTGTGAGATGTCCGTTAAGGTGTACAGAGTCTGGTAGTAGTTGCTCTAGCCTTTGTTGGAGCAGATCGCGCAGCGAACGTAGCTGTACCTGGCTAAATGGTAGTTGCTCATATGCTAATTCGCAAGCCACACCTAAGCCCACCATATAAGCCACATTCTCAGTTCCTGCCCTACGTCCATGCTCTTGTCCACCGCCATAGATTGCTGACTCAAGCTGTAAACCATCCCGCATGTATAATGCGCCAATTCCTTTGGGAGCATAGAGTTTATGACCAGCAACCGTCAACAGATCGACGCCAAGTTCGTCTACACGTGTTGGAATTTTCCCTACTGCCTGCGAAGCATCCGTATGCATCAATACACCATAACGGTGCGCAATCTCCGCAATTTCCACAATAGGCTGTAACGTTCCCGTCTCGTTATTAGCGTACATGATCGTGATGAGCACAGTCTGATCGCTAATAGCGGCCTTTACGTCCTCACTATGTACACGTCCTTGAGCGTCGACAGGGAGATAGGTGATACGAAAGTCATGTAGGCGTTCAAGCGCATTACATACGTTCAAGACGGCGGGGTGCTCAGTTACTTGTGTGATGATATGGTTGCCGCGCTTCCGAGCCATAAGTGCCGCGCCCCGAATCGCCAGCGTATCGCTTTCAGAACCACAACCCGTGAAAACAATCTCCGACTGTTGACAATGCAGAAGTTGCGCCACCTGTGCCCTCGCTGTATCAATAGCTTGTTTTACAGGCAGAGCATATGCATGTGAGCTTGAAGGATTGCCAAAATATGTTGAGAGGTATGGCAGTATTGCCTCAACTACAGCAGGATCAACCGGAGTTGTCGCATTATAATCAAGATAAATAGGACCATTCTGTAGTCCAGGATGCATTATCATATTCCATCCATTCCTTTTGCTACTTATTTTTATGTCCGAAAAATAGTGGTATTGAACGTCTTATGTGAAACAACTTATGACAGTATACATTTTTATTGCATTACACACGTTAATAACTTATTGATAAGAAGGATTTCCTCATGGCAACAGATTATATTGTCTTTATACATGGTGTCAATACACGCGAAAGAACTGAACCACCAACGTATGCAGATACGCTTTTTGGACTTATTCAAGAATGTGTTACACGTGAGGAGAACAGTGTCTCAGCACGTCAGCTTGTCAAAGTTCCTCTTTATTGGGGCAATGAGGGCATCGCTGCCGAAAACACCTTGCTTCACGAATATACGCGCTCACTGGAGAAATGGGAAAAGTTCTGGTTTAAGCAAATGCGTAGCGGCGTATTGCTGGAATTCGCTGGCGATGTCGCGCTCTATATGAGCCGTTGCTTCGGGGCGAGAGTGGCAGATAAATTGAAAGAAGATGTCTTTAAGCAAATCGCGCCTGCCCTGCTTGCCCCCTATCCAGATGATCGACTCCATCTAGTCGCACACAGTTTAGGGACTGTTGTGCTTTTCGACATCCTTTTTAGCGCGCGCTGGGATCAGGAAGGAACGCCGGGTTACGAAAGCGTGAAGGCCATACGTGAGGGCATCTATGGAGTAGAACCGAGTTGGACGCAGGGTATTCGTCTCGCAAGCATTTCCACGATGGGTTCGCCTCTCGGCCTCTTTAGTCTGATGGACGTAGATCAAAGCAGCATAGAGAAAAGGAATGGCAAGAACGAAGTTGTCAACACACATGATATCACACCACGCCTACAACAATTTCTCGAACGCCTTTCTATAAAGCTAGGTAGCCAAAACAAGCGACTGCCGTGGCTCAATTTTGCTCATCCTGGCGATCCATTAGCCTCACCCCTTGACCCACTCATGCCTGACATGGTAGATCAGGACAGAAAGTATGTCGAGGTTGAAGATGTTATTCTTAAAAATACAACGTTTGCAGATCACCTGGGACAGCTCATCAGCAATAGTCCTCTTTCCCTACTCCACGCTGGTGCTGCGCACCTCAGTTACCTCAAAAGCAAACAAGTAGCCGAAAGAATTGCTGAAGTTATTCTTGCGTCTACAAAACAGAGAGATGCACAGCTTCGAGAGAAAGTACTTGAGATGATCAAGTAGTTTTGCAATAGGTGGTCCATACTGGGGAGCAGTTGAAGTTTCCTAGCATGGACCACCTCACTGAATGAATAGAGACTCTTTTAACCGTAAGCTCTTGTTTTATGAAACTACAAAGTGGTATGCTTCTTTTTGACAAGCATCAACATTGGTGTCGATGCAGAACAGGTCACAGTAAGGAGACATACATGATCCAGTTAACCGCACTCTATGGTCATCCTCAAGACACCACGGCTTTCGATGAGTATTACCAGCGTACACATGCCCCTCTAGCAAGAAAAATTCCAGGACTCAAAGGTTATACAGCGAACAAACCAGCCGCTACCAACCCACAAGAGAAGGTACCCTACTATCTAATTGCGGAACTCTATTTTGACACTATGGAAGCATTCCAATCAGGATTGCAATCGTCTGAAGGTCAAGCGGCGGCGGCAGATACGCAAAATTTCGCGACAGGTGGTGTCACCCTCGTGGTAGGTGAAGTACAGGTGTACAACACCGTTTCAATCAGTTAAAACTCTTCCTCTTCAAAAAGGGAAAAACACTATGCTTGATATGAGCAGACCGCCAATTGGTCTCACAAGTTGGCACAACTTTGTTGCTGAGAACGATGCGAAGATGCTTGATGAAGGATTGGCAGACGCTATAGTCTTTCACTCGCCCTTCATATGGCGGCCAATACAAGGGAAAGCGGAGGCAATGCGCTATCTCAAAAGTGCCGTTCGTGTTTTGGAGGACTTCACCTACCATCGTCAATTTGTAAGCAATGACAGTGTAACACTCGAATTTAGCGCACGTGTTGGAGAGTTCAGCCTGAAAGGTGTTGATCTCTTACAGTTTGACTCAACAGGGCGAATTATCGACTTCGAGGTCATGGTTAGACCAGCCAATGGCCTGCAAGCACTCGCAGCAAAAATGGCGGAACAACTAAAGCTCGTGTGAAATTTTCCCTCAAACAAAAAGAGAAGGTCATGGCGAACAGTTTGTCATGACCTTCTCTTTTTGTTTGAGCAGGTATTCCTAACGAGTGCAAAAAATTACGCTGGAAACTTGGCAGCAAGCTCGCGAGCACTTGGCTCAACAAGTACAGAACCATCAGGAAAAACAATGGTTGGGACGCTACGTGCGCCATTATTGACCTTCACGACGTACTCCGCCGCCTCGTCATTTTCTTCAATGTTAACATAGTCGTAAGCAATGCCGTGCGAATCGAGCCAGCGTTTCGCCATGCGGCAGTCACCACACCATGTGGTGGCGTACATAACAACTTTTTGCTCGGTCTTTGGTGTTTGTGTGGTAGACTCGGTCACGATTAGCTCTCCTAATAAGTAATGAAATGATAAGAATATGTCTACCTTTTTCAACACTCCTAGCGGCAAAAGTATTCCCTCCCCTGTTCTTTCATTAAGCGCGAGACATCACCACAAGATTTTACAAGAATAATGCGTCTCAAGAGATAGAAGCAGAAACGATAATGATATATGTTTAAGGATTATAACTATGTCTATTCCAATAAATGAAGCATTGGAGGATCTGGTAGCGCGAGCACAAGAGGGAGACGCTGCCGCCTTTACACTGCTCTTTGAACACTTTCATATACCTATTTGTACCTATTTAGCTCATATGGTAGGGAACGCAGAGGAAGGACGTGATCTAGCGCAAGAAACATTTCTACGTACCTGGAAAAGCTTGCCACGCTTACAAGAAGCTTTGTCTTTCAAAGTATGGCTGTACCAGATCGCCACAAACATAGGATATTCGCATCTGAGAAAGAGACGCTTGACCTTTTGGATGGGTCGGGAAGATTTTGAGGAGGAAAAGATAGATGCGCAACTGAGTGTGTCTGGACCAGAGGAGCATGTCGGTGAAAGTGAGATCGTCAAACAGACACTCGCGCAAATCTCTCCGAAGCAGCGTACATGCTTGATACTGCGCATTATTTTAGGATTTTCACAGAAAGAAGTCGCGGAGATGCTCGACATTAGCGAACCAGCAGTAGGAGCATACGTTTGTCGCGGGCGAGAACGATTTCGTCAAGTGTATTCGCGTATGAAAGGAGACACATTATGAATGAGCATACAAGAGACACACTACTCCAACCTTGCCCTCAATGGACGGAGAAACTGTCGGCTTATCAGTTACAGGAACTCCCCTCGCCAGAGCGAGAGGCAACAGAGAGGCATCTCTCAACATGTCTAGCTTGCTCATCCGTATTAGCGCAATACCAGCACATAGATTCTTTACTGAAGCATTTACCACCTGTTTTGTCAAGAAAACAATTACCAGTTCACCTACTTACACCCATCGAAAGGAAGCACTCAGCAGTGAACACAAAAGAATACACTCCCCCTACCTCTGAACACAAAATAGGGGAGAGCGAACGACAGCGAAACGGAGCTACGAGAAGACTAGTGCAAGTTATGAGTACACTGGCAGCAGTACTTGTAGTCGCCGCAATTGCCACAAGTGCATTTATGCTCTTCTCTCATAGAAGTCAAGTTGCTAACAAGGACGCGTCTCCTCCGTCTACACAGGCCGCCGTTTACTACAATCCAGAAATTCCAGGGAATGCAGGGCGAGCCAACATCTATGCCTTCAATCCCGACAACGGATCGGTCATCTGGCGCACACATTTAACAACAAAGCTCAACGACTCACTCATGATACAATACCAGGGAAAAATCTTCGCCCCTGGTTACGATGGCAACATGTACGCACTCGACGCCTCTAACGGAAAAGTACTTTGGAAGTATTTCATCAAGAATGATAAGGTCTATTCTGGCGCATCCCAGAATGATAATTCACCCAGTTCTGCAATACCTGCTGGCAACACCATTTTCTTCGGTGCTCTAAGCGGCGTATACGCAGTTAATATTGCAAGTGGAAAATTGCTTTGGCATATCAAGCCACTTTCAACGTGTCACAGTCCACAAGTAACACAACCTGATAGCACGACGATAGT
>CAXTUE010000070.1:0-12565 GCA_964247355.1 uncultured Ktedonobacteraceae bacterium
CACACTACACAGAATAGTAGCTTTCTCGGGTCTGTATAGATACATCGCAAGAAGCATGCCAAATAGTGTGTAGCACACATAGCACAGTTGATAATGTTGTAAGAAATAAATGTGGTCAAGCTGGGGCACCTGCAAGGGGAATGTCCTGGTCTCTAGGGAATGTCTCCCCCAAGAAAGATATCAACCTGCCTTAAAATTCCGACAATATTGTATGCCTCCTCATCGGGTAGAGGACGAGCCACTTGCGAACTCAATATCTGTAGGGCATGGCGACAAATACTGAGTTCGCGTGGAAATTGTTGCTCGACTTGCATTCGTATCTTGTCGCTCACAAGCATACCTTTGTGCTGGATGCCGCGCTCAAGAACACAGGCAATGTGGAGAATGAAGCCTGCCAGTACCTCGATTTCAAACGTTTCACCAACTTCGACCTCGATCAGTTCAATCATGCGTTCGATCAAGGGGACAGCTCTCGTGGGATTGAGGAATAGGAGGCGTTGGCTTAGAGTGTAGGTGATTTCGCGTATGATATCGGTGCGGTGCGTAAAGATTGGTGTAGCAACCTGTGGCAATACTGAGCGTTGCAGTAGCGCGGGATCAATCAGGGTACCGCCCAGGAGTGTGCGTAGGCGAGCGATACCATCGCCAAACAGAAGTTCCGTGAGTGAGAGGAAGGGATAGTTTTCCAGGTGCGGATTGATGGTGCCGACGATTGCGACAATCTGCCGGTTGCCGACTAAACGTTGTATCTCATCTTCAGTTTTCCCCGACAGGTTGATGTCCATACAGATAATTTCTACTTGTTGCCGGTGCAAATCGGGAAGGCGTTCCTCCATTAATTCAGCAAGTTTTGTGGCACTGCCGAAACCTGTAAGGCATACGGAAAGAATGACACGTGCTGGGAGTGTCGAATGCGTCTTCCCCTCTTCGGGAAATGTGTATGCCGTCTCAGGAGATGCTGCTCCCCCCGTTGTTGTCTGTGTAAGGCTTGCTAGCAACTGATCGAGTGTGATGTGTTTCGCGCGCTGTCCCCGGCGTACCGCCTCAACTACAAGAGGTGTGCTGACACCAGCAAGCGCACGAACCTGTGTGCTTGTGCGTTGCGCTACTAACTCGCTTAGTGAGAGCAGGGAAGCGAAATCGACGAGCAAAAGGACACCGCTGCCTGAATCTGCTAACGCCACTTGTTGTGCAACCAGTGTGACAATCTCTTCGGGCGATTGTTCGAGCGTAAGTTCGACGAAAGACACCGAGTGTATGCCGACAAGCGTATTTGCTAGTTCCGCCAACCCTTGCGCGACACCCCGACCATGCGCCGCAATAACAACACCTATCGTTGCCTCCTCACTACTCAAGAGCGCGTCCGCGTTTGCCAGTAGCACAGCCAGCACGTCCGTCTCGCTTTCAGGCAATGACACACCGAGCAGCGAACGCACATGTAACAGGGCCATTTGTGCTACCTCATACTCTATTGGATAGGTATGACGCATAGCTTGTAGGGCAGGCATAACAAGGGCGTGGCCTTGTGCAAGATGTTCCAGTGCACTCATCAAATGTAGAGTGAGTACAAGCGAAAGCTTTTCAGGGAAAGCACGTTCTAGTTGCTCTTCGGCATACTGAATAATAGTATGGCTCACCGTCATGATGTGTTCATTGACGAGATGCGCGACTGCTTCGTGCTGCTCATGCTGCGGTGTATTCAGAGTATCCGCGAAACGCTGGAAGTAGTGCTGAATGTCAAGGTGTAACAGCGAATTTATCTCTTGCTCAGAAAAACCTCCGTTACGTAACGTGTTGAGATCGCCGCTGATAGTGTCGTAGAGATCAGAAGCAGACTCTGGAATGCGCTCAAGGCTCAGTCCGGTCGGAGTGAAACTATGTGTTGCATCAAGTACATGCAGCAGTGGCTCCAATGCGCGATGCATCTCTACTGTTCGGAGCAAGCCACGGCGTACGTGTTCTGGTAGCGTGTCTGTAGACACGCTCAGTTCGGGCAAGTTTTTTGTACGATAGTCCAGATAGGCACGAGCACAGATGAGTTGTACATCGGTGCGAAGCTGTCCAATATTGCCTACGCAGTCATAGAGCAAGAGAGCACGGAGCACCTGGGGCGCGACGTTGATATGTACGCCAATACTGCTACATTCGGTCGTAAAAAACGCGCGAATCAGTTCGTAGCGTTCGCTCATCGTGCGCTCTTGTAACCCCGGTAACGTAATCGTCATAGGGATGCGGCGGCGAAATGTTGGCAACAGGCTAACGGTTGGGTCCTCTGTCGTCGCGGCCAGCAGAAGAAGCGACGCCTCTCGTTCGTGTGTATCACCCATGCGTCGAAAGCGTTCGCGGTCCATCAGGTAAAAGAGCATTTCCTGGCCCTCTGGCGGCAAGCGATGTACTTCGTCCAGGAAAAGAACGCCTCGATGTGCCTGCTCGACCAATCCCATGCGATCCTGTTCTGCGCCAGTGTACGCGCCGCGTACGACACCAAACAGGTGGGACATGAGTAGCTGTGGGTTGCCTGCATAGTCCGCGCAGTTAAAGCTGATGAAAGGTGCATTGGAAACTAACGCTCGTTGTTCTAACGCAAAGGCATGCATCAAGCGAGCAAGTGTTGTTTTGCCAACACCGCTAGGACCGTAGAGCAGTGTATGTAAACCGCGTGGTGGATAGAGGATAGCAGCTTTGGCTTGTTGAATGGCAACCTTCAGTCCCTCACTGCTTCCAATTAACGTATCAAAACTCGTGACCACGGCACCAGTGGGGATAGACGCCGCAATTGTGGGCGGTCTCTGCGCGGTCGCAATAGGATGTGCAGGAGATGAAGCGTTGGAAGATGAAGTTGTCCGTGTAGCGTTGCTGGTAAGCGAGGAAACAGTCTCTTTCACGGCTGTTTTTATAGCAAAGAGTACAGGACGCCCAGGGAAACGGTCTATGACGCCTTCTTGCGCGAGCAGATTCAGGTCGCGACTAGCGTTTGTACGGTCTATTTCCGCCTGCTCCGCTACTTCTTCGGCACTAAAGCCTGTATGACGACGTAACAACAAAGCTGTACTTTGCTGCGCCGGTTGTTTTTCCAAGAAGCGCAGTGCTTCCAGAACGCGCTCTTTACGCTGCACGAAACGAATCCCTTTCACGGTGGGCCGCGAGGTTTCCCCACATCATTGTAGTTTTTGATTGCAGAGGAGGAAGGCTATCAACAGCGTTGGTGATACGGCATACCACTCTTCTCTATACTACGTCGTCTACCTATGCAATTTCACAATGCTGAATACGTGATAAGATTATGAGAATTGTATTTCAACTACAGGATTACAGATGCAGACGAAGAGGAGTTCATGCTATGGGAGCACTACGATCTCATACCTCACAGGGTAGAAAAAGTGTCATATTTCTTATAGCATTTGGGAAACCGATAGAGTCTTTTTATGAAAAGCATTAAGTTCTAAATAGGAGGAGAGGACAGAATGGCGATGCAATTAGGAGGAGAGGACAGAATGGCGATGCAATACGGAATTATCGTGCCACAAGGATGGCGCATGGACCTTGTAGGAATTTCGGATCCTGTTGAGGCATACGAGACGATGACGCGTGTGGCGCAAGAGGCGGAGGCACTTGACTATAACTCCATCTGGCTCTTTGACCATTTTCATACGGTGCCGGTGCCGACACAAGAGGTGACGTTTGAATGTTGGACAAGCACCGCCGCGCTTGCTCGTGACACAAAGCGGGTACGTATCGGACAGATGGTGACGTGCAACGGCTATCGCAATCCAGCACTGATGGCGAAGATGGCGTCGACCGTGGATGTGTTGTCGCATGGACGCCTCGACTTTGGCATTGGTGCAGGTTGGTATGAGCATGAATATCGCGCATATGGCTATGAGTATCCCGACGCGCCCGAACGTTTGCGCTATTTGCGCGAGGCCGTGCAGGTGTTTCTCGCCATGTGGACACAGGACGAGGCTGTGTTTGACGGCAAGTACTATCAAATTAAAGGCGCCATCAATTCGCCAAAGGGATCGCAAAAGCCACACATTCCGCTTTTGATCGGTGGTTCAGGCGAACAAGTCACGCTCAAGCTGGTTGCGCAATATGGCGATGCCTGCAATATCTCGAATGCGGATATTCCTGTGCTGGAGCACAAATTCGCCGTACTGAAACAGCATTGCGAGGAAGTTGGGCGCGACTACAACAGCATCAAACGCACTCTGCTCATCAATTGTACGATTGGTGAGACGGAAGACGAGGCGTTAGAGAAACTGCCAGCTTCATCGCGTAGCCAGCTTGATACACTACGCCTACAATCGCTTTTTGGCACACCAGAGATGATTCGGGAACGTCTTGCTCAATATGAAGAGGCAGGGGTACAAGAGGTAATCATCTGGTTCGCCGATGCCGCACAACTACGCTCTGTACGCCTTTTTGCAGAACAGTGTATGAAATAGTTTGATATTCAATACATGAAAGCCAGCATATTCAGTCGAACAGCACCATGCTGGCTTTCATGTATTGATGTATTTTTCTTCTGTATTCCTACATGTAAAGTTGGCAAGCAAGCTTTAACTCTTGACAGAGCGTTCCCTTATCTTCTATCATACATGCAATGAGAAATATCTTCTACTCTAAGCATAGAATGAAGTGCCGCTATTTCTCATGAAGCATGTGCATGGAGACTATCCTTCGAGAACCTGCTCTCTATTTGTTGATAAGCATAGAAAGGAAGATTATCTCTCTTTGTTTGTATTGAAGTGTTTCAATACAAATTCGTTTCAGGTTTCTCAACGTCCATGTTCTGCACTGCTTAAAGTAAGGCAGCAAGATTTATTTGGAGGTACAGTTTTCATGGCAGCAACCTCTGGTAGTGACGCAAACACAAACGACGTTTTACGGTCTGAACGGATCGCAGGTGGTATTCTCCCCAAAGTATTGAACTCCTTCGATATGGTTGCTATTTTTGTGGCAATCGTCCTTTTCGTCAGTAATTCGGCTGGTGTTGCGGCTGGCGCGGGAGCATCGGCATACTCGTACTGGATACTCGGTTTTCTTACCTTCCTCATTCCTGGTGCTATCGTCACCGGTCAGCTTGGTCTGATGTTTCCAGGCGAAGGTTCTATTTATGTCTGGACAAGCAAGGCATTTGGACCTTTCATGGGCTTCTTCGCGGGCTTTTGTTCATGGTGGCCTGGTGTACTTGTGATGATTGCCACAGGCGATGCCGTTGTTTCGCTTCTTCAGCAATTTAACAGTAGCTGGTTAGGTGAGCCGTGGCAGCAGGGGTTGGTAATTATACTTGTGATTGCTTTCTCATTTTTCATCTCCATCCTGCGCTTCCGCGTAACACAGAACTTTGTAAACGTGGTTTTCATAGCGTATGGTGGCGCAATTTTGCTGATCGGTATTGCTGGTCTTCTTGCTGTCTTCGGTGGACATGCAGCACCTGTCGACTATTCAGCACACAAGTGGTCCCCGAGCATCACAACCTACACCTTCTATGGCACTGTTATCCTGGCACTGCTTGGTGTTGAGGTGCCTTTGAATATGGGTGTGGAGATTCAGAATACGCGTTCCATTACACGTTATCTGCTCTGGGGAGCAGCAGTTGTCATCGTAGCATATCTTATTGGAACGTTTGGTGTGATGACGGCTGTACCCTTAAAGGATCAGGGTAGCCCTGCCGCCGTCTCAGAGGCGGTTCAACGCGGGTTTGGTGCGGCAGGTCCGTTCCTCGGTATCGTCGTAAACTTCATTTTCATCGGTTTCTTCCTCTTTAACACTGCTGTATACAACTATTCGTTCGGGCGCTTGCTCTTCGTTTCAGGACTTGATCAGCGTCTACCAGCAGTAATTAGTAAAGTGAACGCCAACAAAGTACCATGGGTTGCCATGCTGGTACAAACAGTCATTGCGGCCTTCTTCACAGCTCTGGCATTCATTGTCGTTCCCTATGCCATCAAAACGGGGTTCACGGCGGTAAACTTGTCGACAGACATCTATTGGATACTTCAAGCGGCGGTGACGGTCATCTGGTGTATCTCCATGGTGATTTTGTTTGTTGATGTGATTATTATTCGTCGCAAGTATCGTGAGACCTTCTCGCGTATTCAGCTTGCCCCCGACTGGGTGTTTTACCTGTGCGCCACAGTTGGCGCGATTGCCAGCGCGTTCGGAGTCTTTGTCATCTTTACAGGTCCCTGGACCTCTACCGGTGATATATCCTTATCGCAGTGGCAACTCTTGATTAGTGGCATTGCACTCGTTTCTCTGGTTATAGGAGCAATACTGTTCTTCGTTGGGCAGAGTGCAGTGAAGAAAAAACAACTGAGCGATGAGGAACTGATTGCTCAAGTAACGCAGTAGGAATACAGGGTACACTTTCCAGAACAAAAAGCTGAAGCTCCTCAATAGGGGCTTCAACTTTTTGTTCTGGAAAGCTAGAACTTGTAAGTGTTTTCTGTGCTTTGCCAGCTAGCCTCACTAGTCGCAAGAATACTTCCAATCGCTGCAATGATGATGCACACGACGGTCACTCCGCCCACGATATAGAACCAGTATATGTTAGGTATTTGCGGTATCCAGGCGATGAACAGTGTATCAATGATAGCGAGGAGGCAGGCTATCGGGCCAACGATAGAGCAAACGACGAGGACAGGCATTGGAAAGATGCGCTGACTATGGAATTTGGCTTTATCTCGGTAGTAAAGAATTGCTAAATTGATAAAGAAAAACGCTGTGGAGAATGCCCATACCAGTGTCGCGCCTGCATTACTGATATTATACGCTTCAGTAGCGAGATCAGCCGGTTTGCCTATGTTAATAACGTAAGGTGCGACAATGAACACCAGGACAGTAAAGACAATAGCGACAATCGTTTGGAACACTATTGCGTTTGTCGGTACGCGATTCTTATTCAGTTTTCCTACGTTCATTGGAAGGCGTTGGTCAATGCTCCCAACAAACAGGAGGCGTGCAAATGTACAGTTATAGACAACAGGGACGATCACAAAAAAGCAAATGATACAGATGGCAACGACACTGCCCATCATTTTGCCCAGCGACATATCTACTGTTGTGACGAGTGAGAAACCACCAATACTTCCCACACTCGAACCTTGAGTGATAAGAAGCGCAAGTGTTGCTATACCATAGCCGACCAAAACAAGCAATGTTCCCCACAATAGGTGACGCTTTACTACTCTATGACCTTTTGCTGTGTCAGTGCCTGAGCCGACAATTTCACCGCCCATATTCAGGGGAACTTCAGTGCCGAGATATGCCAGTGTAATGAGTCCAAACAGGTTAATGTTTCCTGTTGTTGGATTCCACCGGATATTCCATGCGTGTAGATCAGCAAAATTTGTCGCCGAATGATGACCTTTTGCGAGCCATACAATGGCAGCTATACCTATAATAACCACCGCGAGAAAAATAAGTCCAACTACCACATTGACGATATTTTGTACAGTACGCTGACGTTGTAGCGATAAAACACCCGAAAAGATAATAATAGTGATAATTCCTAACCCTTGTTGCCAGGGTTCAACAAACCAATGCGTATTTAAGCCTTGAAAGAAACTCATCACTATGTCTGCACCTGCAACTATTACCAATACGCCGGGGAACCATGCGCAGAAGCCGATGAAGAAACTCCAGTAGCCGCCGAGTGTCTTGTGAGTCCAGTTGTATAGTGAGCCTTTATGGGGAAACATATAGCCAAGTTGTGCTGTTGCGACTGCGCACGGAATAAAGAAGGTGATGCCGCCAAGGAGTAAATAGGTGAAGGCGGCAGCTCCACCACTTGCAGCCGTTGCCGCATTGACGATAAAGAAGATCGCGACGAGATAGGTTGTTGTCATATCAAGAGTACTCATGATAGAAGGCATTGCTTTGACAACGTATTCTTCTGATGCTAATGATGTGTCTGTGATACCAGCTTTTCCAGGTATTTCAATCATCATACCGATGGCCCCCCTTGCTTACCTCTATACGAAAATAATAATGGGTATATTCACTAAGATACAATTATAGTTGTATTGGTAAAAATGTGAAGAGTACTCCAAAAGGAAGTATATAATATACTCAATTCTATAGTCGAGACAAAACGGTCAAGAGTAGTACTTATTGGTTAATCTTTCGATGTACAAGTCGTTATACATAGCTTTGCAAGCAGTTCTTGTTTTCTATGAGGTACTTTGTTATACTGACACACTATAAGCCTAGCTATGTCCTAACATCAGGATACTACAGATAGGAGAATATCACTTTTATGAATGCTCAAGACGTAGTAGAGCAGGCACAGGCCGAGAACCTGCGCCTCGTGCGTTTCTTATACTGCGATAATGGCGGTATCATTCGAGGAAAAGCAACTCATGTCAGCAAGCTTGGAACGCGCATTACCGAAGGCATTGGTCAGACACTGGCGATGCAAGCCTTCACAGGAGTTGAAACGCTTGCATCTGTCGAAGGTATGGGACCGATTGGCGAATTTCGTCTGACACCTGATCCTGCAACGTTCACTATTTTGCCCTATGCGCCTCATACGGGAAGTATGTTCTGTGACATGATGCTTACCGATGGAACACCGTGGGAGGCATGTCCGCGTACATTTCTTAAGCGTATGATTGACAGTCTCGCCCAGCAGGGAATGCGCGCGGAGGCCGCAGTTGAGCATGAGTTTTACCTTGCACGTGAAAGTATAACTGGCGGATATGCTCCGGCTGACGGTAGCCTCTGCTATAGCAGTATTGGCCTTGACGATCAAGCAGAGGTGATTGACGCTATTCTGGCAGCACTTGAGGCACAGGATGTCTCTGTCGAGCTATTTCATACGGAACTTGGTCCTGCGCAACAAGAGCTTTCAGTTCGACACACTAATGTGTTGCGCGCAGCTGATAACGTATGTCTCATTCGCGAAACGGCACGCAGTGTAGCGCGTAAATACAACCTCTTTGCCTCCTTTGCCCCAAAACCATTTCTCGATCAAGCAGGCAGTGGAGCACATATTCACTTAAGCCTGTGGGGAGCGCAAAGTAGTGAGCGCGAACATACGAATCTGTTTTACGATGCTAACCGCCGTGGTGGATTGAGTCAATTAGGAGCATATTTTATTGGTGGTGTCCTCCAGCATATTCGTGCGCTTGTCGCTATTACGTGTGGTAGTCCCAATTCGTATCGCCGCCTGCTTCCGCACTACTGGAGTTCGGCATACGGAGTCTACGGTTTTGATAACCGCGAAGGGGCAATCCGCGTACCCTCGGCATATAAAGGACGTGAAGCAGACTCGGTAAACCTGGAATTAAAAGCGGCTGACCATAGTGGCAATCCTTATCTTGCGATGGGAGCGTTTATTGCAGCCGGGCTAGACGGTATTCAGAACAAAATTGATCCAGGCGAACCAGAGCAAATTGATCCAGGAAATTACAGCGATGAAGAGCGTGAGAAACGCGGTATTCGCCGTCTCCCAACGACGCTTGATGAGGCACTTGATGAGTTGGAGCGCGATAGTGTGTTACGGGATGCGTTAGGACCCTTGCTCTCAACCTCCTATATTGCTGTGAAGCGTGCTGAATCTGACTTCTTCAAAGAAAAGTCAGCAGAGGCGGAGACGCTACAACACTTCTACAAATATTAAGCTAACAGAGCGACATATAGAAGAAATCTGTACTTAGAACAGATACGAAGGTACACATACCTTGTATTTGTTTCTTTGTACGGTTGCTACTTGACGAGAAGCTCAACATAACGCACAATAGAGTTACATATTTAGGCGTAACCTTATTGTGCGTTCTCGTACTACGAGATAGTTCATGAAGGGAGGAGATTCATCAAAGCTATTTGCTGCTAACAAAACTCCGCAACTTTCTTGGAAAGAATAGCTTCACCGTTAGTCTTTCTTTCCGCTTCACACTGTAGCGTTTTTAGGAGGCATTGCATGGCATTATCCAATCGTTCCAACAAAGAAGAACTCATCGCGCAAGACATCAAGCGTTTGCATGGTATGGGCTATGCACAGGAATTATTTCGCACGATGGGTGGTTTCTCGAACTTCGCTATTTCCTTCACTATCATCTCCGTATTAAGTGGATGCTTAACGCTCTTCTACACAGGCATTACCACCTCTGGTTTTGCCGCAGGCTCTATCGGCTGGCCACTTGTTACTATTTTCGTCGTGATTGTTGCTCTAGGCATGGCGGAACTGGCCTCAGCCTATCCGACCGCAGGTGGCTTGTACTACTGGGCTTCTAAGCTAGGTGGCCCTGGCTGGGGCTGGTTCACTGGCTGGTTCAATCTCATCGGGCAGGTCGCGGTCACTGCGGGTATCGACTATGGGCTAGCGGTCTCGATTGACGTGTTGCTCAATGCATGGTTCCCCAGTTTTCCCGCGACGCTCGGCTCTGTTCTTGCTATCGATGCAGCGACGCAGTGGACGACTCTGGCAATCTATGCCGTTGTGCTTGCGCTCCATGCGCTGCTTAATATCTTCGGTGTGCGTCTAGTTGCGCGCTTAAATGATATCAGTGTGTGGTGGCACATTGTTGGTGTGTTCTTAATTGGTGGAGGTGTTGTTATAGCGGCTCTGGCCGCGCAGCAATTTAGCGGCACTAACTTCGCGAATCATGTTACCGCTCAACCACTTAACAGTGCTGGAGCACTTTTTAGTGTTGACCCAAAGTTTAATGCCAGTGGTTTTCCCACATGGTATGCTTTCTTACTTGGCTTGTTGCTGGCCCAATACACCTATACAGGCTATGATGCTTCCGCGCATATGACTGAAGAGACGGTTGGCGCGGCAACAAGAGCACCATGGGGCGTTGTAATGTCGGTTGTTGTCTCGGCATTTGCTGGTTATATTGTGTTGATGGGTTTGCTCGCGGCAGCACCCGATCTTGTAAAAGCGGCGGGTTACATCAATCCTGTGCTCTACATTCTCGAAAGTCGTCTTGGCTATGTGCTTGGAACATTGTTCTTTGCGGTTGCCGTTGGCGCGCAATTCTTTTGCGGCATGTCTTCAATCACTACAAACTCGCGTATGATCTACGCCTTCTCGCGTGATGGGGCCGTGCCTTTCTCGAATGTGTGGCATCATTTGGATAGTGGACGAACACCACGTAATGCAATTCTCCTTGCTGCGGTGGGAGCGTTTGTGCTAGCCGTTCCTTCAGTGTTCAACTTCGCAACGTACGTTGCTATCACGTCCATCGCCGTTATCGGCCTGTACATCTCCTATGTCATACCCATTTTGCTGCGATTAATGGCCTCAAATTTTCAGCGCGGCCCCTGGCACTTGGGAGCGTGGAGTCGACCTATCGGTATCATATCGGTGATGTGGGTCGTCTGCATCTCGATACTCTTTATGCTTCCTACGATTACTCCAATCACGGCTGTGACCTTCAACTATACGCCGGTTGTGGTGCTTGGCACACTGGTAATTCTAGTTGTCTGGTGGATGGTAAGTGTCCGGCACTGGTTCAAAGGACCTCATATTCAAGGTTCAGAAACTGAGCTTGCCGCCATCGAGCGGAACCTCGGCGAGTCAACACACGTCGATGTGGAGGGAGCTGCTGGCGGTCAGTAGAGATTTTCAAGGTTCAGAACGTATTACATCCTCTTCCAGAAGAGGGTGTAATATGTTCTGAATAGAAGACGCAAGAAAAAGGTACATTCTATGAGACTAGAGAACAAAGTAGTCATTATTACTGGTGCGGCAGGGGGAATGGGTCAGGCCGCGGCTGAGCTATTTACACAAGAAGGTGCAAGCGTCGTTGTGACTGATGTGAATGCGGCGGCTGGCGAGGAAACCGTGAAGCATATTCGTGACGCGGGCGGAAGAGCTGTTTTTATCAAAGCGAATGTTGCGCATGAAGATGAAGTCAAGGCAATGGTCGCGACGGCAGTTGACACATTTGGACGTGTGGATGTTCTCTATAACAACGCAGGGATTATGCCAACCGATGATGGAAGCGTGATAGACACAAGTGAAGAGGTCTGGAATCGCATCTTAGATGTGAATCTGAAAAGTGCTTTTCTATGCTCCAAATATGTGATTCCGCACATGGTCAAGCAAGAGCATGGGTCTATTATCAACATCGCCTCATTTGTTGCGTTTCTGGGGAGCACTGTGCCTCAAGACGCTTATACCACATCTAAAGGTGGATTACTCGCGTTAACCAAATCTCTTGCGGTACAATACGGGCGTCACAACATTCGCTGTAATGCAATCTGCCCTGGTCCTATTGAAACGCCTTTGTTACGCACACTCTGGGTCAACGAAGAGGCGAGAGATTTGCGTCTTAACCGCATTCCATTGCGACGTTTTGGCGAGGTCAGAGACATCATTTATATGGCACTGTATCTTGCCTCTGACGAGTCAGCGTGGACTACCGGAGCATGGCTTCTGGTAGACGGAGGAATTTCCTCGAACTATTTTTAGGATGTTTGGATTGAATACGTCACCTGTAGGGACTGATGTATCACGTCCTTGTTGGCAATCGAGACGTGAGCAAGGACGTGATAATGCTCTTTTACAAAATACTTTGGACATGCTCAAGGTAGGGACCGCATTCATCAC
>CAXTUE010000071.1:0-788 GCA_964247355.1 uncultured Ktedonobacteraceae bacterium
CGATACGCCCGCCATGATTATTGATTTACCGTTGATGGAGGCGAATATCACGAGGCTGATGTCGGTCTTTCAAGGAAGGAGTGTTGCTGTTCGGCCTCATTTGAAAACGGTCAAATCGCCGGAACTGGCGCGTCTCTTGTTGCAAGCGGGTGCAGTTGGTGGCTGTGTCGCGAAGGTAAGCGAGGCGGAAGTTATGGCTCGTGCGGGTATTGACGACCTGCTGATTACGAGTGAAATTGTCGGAAGTCCCAAATTGGCGCGGCTTGTTGAGCTAGTGCGAGAACATCCAAAAATAAAGGTCGTGGTAGATAGCCTGACAGGTGCGCAATCATTGAATCAGGCAATGCAGGAAGCAGAGTTACATGTCAATGTGTTGCTTGATCTCAACGTTGGGCAAAACCGTTGTGGCGTGATGCCAGGGGAAGAAGCGTTGCTGTTAGCACAGGCTATCGGCACTCTGAGTCATCTACATCTAATAGGTGTGCAGGGTTATGAGGGGCATTTGCAACATGTTCACGATGCAAGTGAACGAGAGCAGCGTTGTCGCGCCTCAATGCAACTACTCACAAATACGGCATCCCAGTTGAGAGCAATGGGCTTTCCTATCGAAGTTGTGACGACAGGAGGAACAGGGACCGCCGAAATTTGCGCCAGTTGCGAGGGCGTTACCGAAGTACAACCTGGGTCCTTCATATTTATGGACACAGATTATCGCAATGCATTAGGGCAAGTGTATGTCAACGCGCTTACCATTCTCTCGACGGTTATTAGCCGACCTACACCTGAAC
>CAXTUE010000071.1:798-12531 GCA_964247355.1 uncultured Ktedonobacteraceae bacterium
GGGCCTCAAATCGCTCTCCATCGACAGTGGCATGGCGGAACCGCAAGGACTGCCGGGCGTCACCTATCGACCCGGAGGAGACGAACACGGTATTTTGACGTGGAGAGCAGACACGCACGTACCGAGTGAAAGACTCGATGTTGGTCAACGTATAGCCTTTATTCCCAGTCATATCGATACAACAGTCAATTTGCACGATACGTATTACGCGTGTCGCGATGGAAGAATAGAGGCGATTTGGCCTGTCGCGACACGTGGGAAGGTGCAATAATGGGTCTATCAAAATACACCTGTTCTCTACCACATCTATACACAACACGTGGCACGACGCAACAATACAGGAAGTTCACTGCCATCGCTCTCAAAAAGACGGGCAGCGATATGGCGGTCAGGTCGTATTAAATAGAGCGTTGCGCTACTACTATTGTAGACCCCTGCTCCTTTTCCATCTTCGTCAAACAGCACTGGAATGTCTGAATGTAATATGTCAGAGGGTTGAGGTGTGATTAGAAATAACCTGATAGGAATATTGGGAAGGTCATCCTTAATTCTGCTTAATGCCGCGAGTCCTGTACCTGTATCGGAGCAGAAGTAGAGTGCTACAAAGCCACTGCAACAGGCATCTAGCATACGTACTGGTTCCTGTGTATGCATGTTGGTGAGTACCAGATCAGGAGCTAGAACACCAGCGCAAGGACGCAGACGGAAACGCTTGAGGGTGCGTTGTTGGCTTTGTGTTAATTTGTCGTAGTGACGCCTATCCTCAAAGATAATTGGTGAGTTACGGTAGATGAAAGGATTTGACATGTGACCGGCATTGACATGTCGTCGCATGAATTTGAACGGCAGGCTGGCGCGCAGAATCATGTCGCGCCTCAATCGTGCGAAACGGTTTGGCGGGACCAGGAAACGCATTGTATCAGCGGTCAAGCGTAAATTCTCAAGTGCGGCGGCGTGGCGTTCGGTAGAATAAGTGTCGAGCAGGGTTTCCGAGGCAAGGCCAGCACGTACAAGGACCAGTTTCCACACAAGATTCCATATATCCTGCACACCGCTATTTAGGCCGCGACCACCAAACGGTGACATGAGATGCGCGGCGTCGCCCACAAAGAGCACTCGTCCATGCTTGAATTGCTCTAATGCACGTTGCTGATAGGTATAGATGCTCTTCCACACAATTTCATACGGCCTATCGCCAACCGTTGCCACTATCCGTTTGTGAAGTGACGTAGGCTCTAAAGCCTCTTTCAGGTCCGCATCAGGTGGCAGTTGATAATCTATGCGATAGATATTGTTCGGTTGAGGATGCAGCAGGGCGGTGCGTCCGGGATTGAAGGGAGGGTCGAACCAGAACCAGCGTTCACGCGGCGTCTCCAATTTCAGACGTACATCCAAGATAAGAAAATGGTGGTTTCGCGACTCGCCGGGGAAGGGAAGTTCGAGCAAATGGCGTATTGTACTACGTGGTCCATCGGCAGCAATCACATAGGGTGCCTGTATTTCAATATCACTGGAAGGTGTGCTTGCCGTGAGTGTGACATGCTCCTGCTCCTGTGTCATGCCTATTACCTTGTGTTGCCAGCGTATCTGACAGCAATTGGATAAAGCGAGCGCATCGCAAAGAAGATGCTCTAGCATATTTTGTGGCATGTTCACGAAGCGTGGATAGAGTACACCTTGTTCGGGTGGGGCGTTGAACGTCTGATACAACTCGGTCTCGCGGAAGAAGACGCGTCCACCCGTCAGGGTCATACCTTGTTCTGCCACAATGCGTCCCACCCAACTCCACGCGTCAAGAATTTCAAGGGTGTGACGCTCGGTAAAGATAGCGCGTGAACCTTCGACTGCTGGTCCCTCTCCATCATCGAGGACAATACTCGGCACACCATAGTAGGATAAGCCGAGGGCCATAGTGAGTCCGACGGGACCTGCGCCTACGATAACAATTGGCTCCCTCCAATCCTGACGTGCTACCAATGAAGTCATATTTGCCATAGGCTTCCCCGCTTCTTCAAGGTGTTGCAACGCTCTTTCGGTGGGGGTAGGGACCGTATTCATCGCGTCCTTTTAAGCTTCTCATGCCGATGATGGACGTGATGAATACGGTCCCTACCTTGGCCTGTTTACATTGATTGATTAGAAAGCATAAAGAAACGTGTTACGACACAAGGGAACTCCACAGTGCCTTGTCGCGTGTTTCGGTCCAGATGCGCGGTCGCGTACCACTTATTTCGTCATACATACGTTGCGTGTTGAAGGGAAGGCAGTGCTTAAAGATGGCCCATGTGCCAAATTGAGGCGTCAGAGCCGCTTCGGTCTCTCGATATGCCTCTGCGATATCCGCCTCACGTAGCACGGCGGCACGTACTGTATCGCGTAGAACGCTCAGATAAGTGGAGGTTTCGTTGATCGCTTTGTTGACATCTGCTCCACGTACCACTGAGCCGCGACCAGGAACGACGACCTGTGCATCTAAGGCACGTACATTTTGAAGGGTACTCACCCAGTCCTGCATATAGGCGTCGCCACAATAGGGGGCAGCACTTGCCTCCACGAGATCACCCGCGAAGAGGATGCGTTCGGCGGGAAGCCAGAGAGCCGTATCGCCTTCGGTATGTGCCCGTCCTAACCAGAGCAGTTGCACCTCGCGATTGCCGAGATCAAGGCTCATTCTGTTGTCATACGTGATATCGGGATGTGTCAGGCCAGGAATTGACTGAATGTCTAAGAAGAGACGAGGAAAGCGGCGCGCCTCCGACTCGAAATCCTGTTGCCCGCGCTCGTCAATAAGCGTACGTGTGCCTTGATGGGCTAGAATGTGCTCAGCTCCAATGCCAGACGCGCCCATCACACGCACAGCATGATAGTGCGTTAATACAAGATAGCGTATTGGCTTGTCGGTGACACGACGAATATTCGTGACCGTTTCACGTGCTAATGCAGGAGTAGCGCGCGCATCGACCACGACCACACCCCGCTCTCCAACAATAAAGCCCGTGTTGGGATCGCCGCCAGTGATGAGTGCGTATACGCCGTCCGCAAGCTCTTCAAGCGTTGCAGGTTCCGGTGCGACAACAGGTGTATTTGGATTTTCTAAGCCTGAATCTGCCATGATTATTGCCTCTTCGTTGAGAATGTATGTGTTAGTCGGCGGTAGAGATACGAACAGTATACAACGTGAACAACACACATTTCTATAAAATACAGCAATCTCCCTTGACAAGAGACATATTTATTCTTACTCTTGAATTATCCTGAATTTGTTCAGGTAGTCCGCTTATTCGTCCCTCTTACTGTTTTCAACTCATCACTAGTTTCTACTCGTAGCAAAGAAGTCGGAGGAATGTATGGGATACAGACTGGGCGTGGATGTCGGTGGAACCTTCACAGACCTTGTGCAAGTGAACGATGAAACGGGCGCGTTCTATCGTGCCAAGACTCCCTCAACACCAACAGACCCCTCACAAGGCGTACTTGAAGGGTTGCGCCGTATTTGTGGCGAGAACAATATTCGCCCCGAAGAGATTACACATATTTTGCATGGTACTACAGTGGCTACAAACGCTGTACTTGAAGGCAAGGGCGCACGAGTTGGTTTATTGACAACGGAGGGCTTTCGCGAGATTCTCCATCTCGCGCGTTCTCAAACACCAGGACCTCTGGCTGGCTGGATAATCATGGTCAAGCCCGAACCTCCTGCTTCGCTGATAGATACGCGCGAGGTGCATGAACGGCTTGATGCACGAGGTAATGTGGTCACTGAATTAGATGAAGAGCAGGTGAGTGCCGCTGTCCACAACCTCGTAGAGAGCGGTGTCGAGTCGCTCACGGTTAGCCTCATAAACTCCTATGCGAATCCAGATCATGAGCGACGTATCAAGGCTATTATCCAAAAGCTATATCCAGACTTGCCAGTGACCATTTCCTCCGATGTCTTGCCGGAGTTTCGTGAGTACGAGCGCACCTTGACCGCGTGCATGAACTCCTATGTGCGTCCACGCGTACAGAACTACCTGCGTAACCTTGAGCAGAAGATTCGGCAAGAAGGCATGCACGGTGAGGTGAATGTCTTGCGTTCCGATGCGGGTCTGATGACCTTTAAGACTGCGGAGGAAAATCCTGTCTACGCCATTCTATCGGGTCCCTCTGGTGGTGTGGCGGGCGCACTCTTTATCGCTCGTAAAGCTGGTTTCTCGAATATTTTGACCTTCGACATGGGCGGTACCTCAACTGACGTAGCCTTATGCGAACAAGATCAACCAACCATTGCCCGTGAGACCACGCTTGGCTATTTTCGCGTCAAAGTGCCGAGTGTCAATGTGCATTCTGTTGGCGCGGGCGGTGGCTCTATCGCGCACGTTCCACAATTGACAAAGGCTCTACGTGTCGGGCCACAATCGGCAGGTGCTGAGCCAGGTCCCGCCTGTTATGGTAAAGGTGGTACCGAACCAACGGTCACAGATGCAAATGTTGTTGTTGGACACCTGCCACCAAGTCTGCTCGGCGGCGAAATGCGCCTTGACGTAGAGGCTGCTCGTACTGCCGTCAACAAAATCGCAACCGAGATTGGTTTGAGCATCGAAGAAACCGCACAGGGCATACTCGATATCGTCAATGAAAACATGGCAGGAGCTTTACGCCTCGTCTCGGTGCAACGTGGCTACGACCCACGTAACTTTGCATTAGTTGCCTTTGGCGGTGCGGGGCCTATGCATGCGAATGCTGTGGCACGTGTGATGGGAAGTTTCCCTGTGATTGTGCCGCCTTCGCCTGGCCTGCTCTGCGCCACTGGCGATCTCGTCGCAGATTTCCGACAAGAGTTCGCTCGTACCATTATTCGTACCACTGACTCAGTAAAAACATCAGAGGTACAAGCTATTCTGACTGAGCTGCAAGCCGAGGCTGTACACTGGCTAGAGCTTGAAGGGATTCCACAGGCACAGCAAGTGCTTACCTATAATGCCGACATGCGTTACTATCGACAGGGCTATGAAATTCCCATCTCATTCACGTTAGGTGAGCTTTCCAATGCTGGATTAGAGGTGCTAGCAGAGCGTTTTAGCCAGTTGCACGATCAATACTATGGCTTCCGCATGGAAAGCCGCGTTGAAATTGTGAATTTGCGCGCCATCGCGGTAGGCAAGATGACCGAGCCGGAATTGCCCGAAGGTGAGATCACATCTAATGCTGTAAGTGAGGCCATGCTTGATAGCCATCAAGTCTACTTTGCTGGCAAATGGCAACCGACAACCGTCTATGATCGGGCCAAGCTGCATCCTGGTAACGAAGTCCAGGGACCTGCGATTGTTACCGAGTTCGACTCGACTACCGTCATTTTGCCAGGATATAGTGGACGTGTTGACCGCTTCTATAATATCCTGATTAATCCGGTGAAGCAATAGATGCTGTATTTGGTACGAAGCAAAAGGACGCGCACCTTGCTTCGCTCGTGCGCTGGACGTGATAAATCGGTCCCTACAGAAAGGACAGGCTCATGATAGATGTAAAAGTAGCCGCGATACCCCAGCTGGAGATTGATCCCGTAACGCTTGATATAATTGAAAATGCCCTGAAGAATGCGCGGTTCGAGATGGATGCAGTCCTTTTTCGTACCGCGATGAGTCCCGTCATTCGTGAGCAACACGACGAGTTTCCCATGATTACGGACCCACAGGGGCGTATGGTTGTTGGGCAATTTGGTAGCTATATCTCTGAGATGATGCAACAATACAAGCATCCTGTACGGCAGGGCGATGTGCTTATGACATCTGATCCCTACCTTTGTGGTGGTGCCGTCTCGCATGTCAACGACTGGCTTATTCTGGTGCCAATTTTCTTTGATAGCGAACTCATCGGCTGGTCAAGTATGTTCGGCCATCAAATGGATGTTGGTGGTCCGCTTGCTGGTTCGTTGCCCACTGGAGCACGAACGATCTTTGGCGAAGGTATTCGTATCCCACCTGTCAAAATCTTTGCGCAAGGCAAGCTGCAAGACGACGTGGTTGACCTGATTCTGAATAATGTACGCCAGCCCGAAATGAACCGCGCCGACTTGCTCGCCATCATTGCTGGCTGTCATACAGGCGAGAAGCGTGTGATGGAGTTGTGCGAACGCTTTGGTAAAGAAATCTATCTCGCGGCATGTGAGGCGCTTTTAAAGCGTACCTATCGTGCGATGTCTCAACTCATCTTGCAGAATATTCCCGAAGAACCGCAATCGTTCGAGGACTGGATTGATGATGACGGGTTAGGCAATGGACCCTTCAAAATGAAGTTGACGATCTGGCGCGAGGGCGATCAGGCATGGTTCGACTGGTCGGGCACCGACCCACAGGCAATGGGACCAATCAATTTTTACCTCAATGAAGGCATGTTTAAGATGTTCATTGGGGTGTACTTGATTATGGTCTTCGACCCGCAAATTCTGTTTAACGACGGTTTCTATCCGTTGTTGCACGTCGTCATTCCTGACGGTAGCCTACTGCATCCACATTTTCCCGCCGCGCTCGGTTGTCGCACACACGCCCTCACGCGTCTCTTTGATGTGCTGGGGGGCGCGCTGGCGAGAAAGGCACCTGAATACACCACTGCGGCTGGTTATGGTACCAGTCCCTATATGCTGTACTCAGGCTGGGATCGCGAAGGCAGTTACTACTATGTCATGGAGATCAACTACGGTGGCATTCCAGGGCGCCCAATTGGTGACGGCCTCGACGGTCACTCATGGTGGCCTTTGTTCGAGAATATTCCAACTGAGTACCTTGAGTCCTATTATCCGTTACGGGTCGAGCGTTACACGAGCATTCAAGACTCAGGGGGTGCAGGCTTCAATCGGGGTGGCAATGGCATTGAAAAGTCGTATGTGTACTTGGAACCCGGCGAGGTCTCCATTCATGATGACCGCTGGCTAACTCATCCCTGGGGTATTCTGGGCGGCAAAACAGGTATGCGCTCACAGAAAATGCTGGTGCGTACTGATGGAAGTAAGCAGGTATTGCCATCGAAGTGTGACATGGTTGAAGTGGAGCCAGGAGACCGCCTTCTCTACCGCACAGCCGGTGGTGGAGGTTGGAAAGACCCATTTGATCGTGAGGCTGAACGGGTGCGCGATGATGTACGTAAGGGCCTTGTCTCGCGTCAGAAAGCTCATGACGACTATGGCGTTATTCTGACAGACGCGCTTGCCGTTGATGAGGCCGCGACGCAGACACGACGTATCGAACTGCGAGCGGCACGTGAAGCTAGTGGAGGTATCAAAGATTTCGACTTTGGTCCACCATTGCAGGAAGTGCTGGCTCACGCTCGCGAGGAAACCGGCATAGACGCGCCACGTCAACCACGCTCACTCTCTTGGGCACGTATCGAGCAGCCCAATGAAGCATTAGAACGTGTACGGAAGCAAGATACTGTTAAGTAGCCATAATCATATTGTCTCACTCGTTGCCTTCGACGACGAGTGAGACAATATGATTATGGCTACTGCTGGAGATAGGTATGACAGATTTTCATGAGTCCCAGCAACTCTATGAGGAGCGTGGCTTTGGGCGTCGTATTGGCTTTGGTCAACAGCCAGCCCTGTTAATTGTAGATGTGATACAAGCTTTTACAAATCCTGCATCTCCTCTTGGCTCCGATTTAGATACCGTTGTCGATGCAATTCATCGCCTACTGGCGGTTGCACGATCAAAAAATATGCCCATTCTATTCACCACCGTAGGGTATGATGAGAGTGCATGGCAAGCGGCTGATCTATTCATCACAAAAGTTCCAGCACTCAAAGTTCTTAAGCTTGGAACGCCTGAAGTGGACATTGATGCTCGCCTTGAACGTAGAGCAAACGAACCAATCCTGCTCAAGCAGTTTGCTTCGGCTTTTTTCGGCACTTCTCTTTCCTCTCTTCTGACAGCACAAAGGTGTGATACCGTTATCGTTACTGGTTGCACCACCTCCGGTTGTGTGCGCGCCTCAGTGGTCGATGCGTTGCAATATGGGTATCGACCAATTGTGCCATTGGAAGCCGTTGGCGACCGCTCTTTAGAGGCACACAGGGCCAATCTGTTCGATATTGGGGCAAAATATGGCGATGTTGTCGAACTGAAAGAAGTGTTAGAGTGTTTGGCTAACTTGCCTGCTATTATCTTACAGTAGTAGATTTAAACTTCTGCACGTTTGTGCAAAATCGACAAAATTCCCAATTAACTACACATACCACTTGATACTCTGTTAAAAACATGTTATGCTTTTCCGTGAACGAATGTCAATGGATGGACATTGTGTCACCGTATCGATAGTAGATTAGTGCCTCCGCTTAGTTATTCTCCAAAACGGAAGGACCAATCAATGAAGAACGGCACGTTCGTAATGGATGCTCATACTGGCTTTTGGGATGCCAGTAAGGAGAACTGCAAGAATCGCTTCGGCGATGCCTTTATCGAAACCTTTTATGCGTTCCAAACAGGCTTCAATCCACCGGACAAAAAGTGGACGATGGATTATGAGAAGCAATTCCGCAAAGTTGACCCCGATTGGTACATCGAAGAGATGTTTGTCAAGGGTGATGCCGACATGTCGATCCTCTCGACACAGGTGTTGATGGACTTCTACCACACTGGCTTTACCAATTCCAAACGCAATGCCAAGTTCGTTGAGCGTATTCCTGAACGTCTGGTTCCCCTAGGGGGCGTTGACCCTCGTATGCCCAATGCTGTTCAGGAGGTCGAGCGTCAGGTCCAGGAAGATGGCATGAAGGGCTTCAAGTGGTACACCGCCGAGTGGCGTGGACAATCACGCGGTTGGAGCGCGAACGATCCTGCTGTGTTTCCGCTCTACGAGAAGTGTATTGAACTTGGCATCAAGAATATGCACTTCCACAAAGGCCCCGCCGTCGAGCCTCTGTCGCTGCAAAAGTTTGATGTACGCGATATCGACGAACCCGCGTGGCTCTACCCCGAACTGAACTTCATCATCGACCACATTGGCTTGCCGCGCCTCGACGATTTCTGCTGGATCGCGACACGCTGTCCAAACGTCTATGGTTCGCTTGCGGTCGCGCTGGCCTTTATTCACAATCGTCCACGCTATTTCGCTGAGATGATGGCGAACCTGCTCTTCTGGATTGGACCGGACCGCATCATTTACGGCACGGACTTCCCCATCTGGTATCCACACTGGCAACTTGATGAATTTATGGAATTCGAGTTGCCGCAGGACCTCAAGGACGAGTATGGCGTTGACTTGACGATGGATATGAAGCATAAGATCATCGGCGGCAACATCATGCGTCTGTACGGGATTGATGCCGAGAGCAAGCAGAAAGCGTTCGAGAACGACGAAGTTGCTCAGCGTAAACGTGCTTATGCCTCTTCAGAAGCAGGACAGGCTAGAGCAACGGATACTGGCGTAGCAGGAACGGTGTCTCGATGAGCTTAGATGTTGAAGCTGTGCGCAAAGCTGCTGGCTCAACACGCGACCCCGAAATACGCCGCTCTCTTTCCGAACTGGGTTTACTCGATGAGGTGCAGATCGAAGATGGTCAGGTGACGGTCCAATTTCACCTGACCAGTCCCCTCTGTCCCACCAAATTCGCGACCAGTATCGGACAGGAGATACGGCGACGTGTTGAAGCTATTCCGGGCGTTACGTCATGTCAGGTCGTACTTCGTGACCACTTTTTGCGTGACAAAATCCAAGAGCGCATTAATGCGAGAGGAACTGCATGAAGACGCGAAGCGCAACTACTGTGCTTTCCGGTCGGCGGGAGGGCGAGCTACTCGCCTTTCCGTCCGTGCACCACATGGCGGATATCCTGTTACAGCGTTGCCGTGAGCAATCGTGGACGCGTACCTCGATTGCGAGCCTTGACCGTTTTCGCACACTCACAGGATATTCTGACCTTGAAGCTCTCCGAGAACAAGCACTTGCAAATCCTACGATAGCAGAACAAGCTCTGCTCACTTTTGCCAGGGGACTCGCGCCCTATACCGATACTCAAGTTTCTGCCCTTGCGATGGGAGCGAAAATCTGGTTTCGCTTCAATGGCATTTCCGTGCCCTGGCGACCACTGCCCGCGATTGTCTCACCAATTGCGTTGCCCAGCGCAACACATGCTGGACCAGAACGGCTCATTCTGCTCGCCCTGATCGGGAGTGGTCTCACCCTTTCCGAACTACTACGATTACGCGTTAGAGATGTTGGTTCGCTCGACAGCAATGGACATCTCATCCCTGATGTTGAAGCGGACCCGTTAGCGGTACAGTATACGCCGCGACGGGGCAAACAGGAGGAACGTATCACGTTTTTGACGTATTCTATGCGCCAAGCACTCCTGGCCTCGCTCGAAGAACGCCGTACTGCTGGCTATGTTGTCGAACTTGATGCTCCACTTATCGCGCAGCGCGATGGTTCACCTGTAACCTCCGCAAGCGTTCTACGGGCGAGAAGACGCAGTAAAGCCTTAATTCGTGCGGGTGGCGATACCAATATCGCGTTATGTCGCACCACAGGCGATTTTTTCCGTGAATGGGGCTTACCCGGCTCCCGCTTCGAGGGCGAAGAAGATTTTCCAATTGAAGAGTTTATGTGAAAACGAGAGGAGAATATTTCATGAAAGCTGTTCGTTTGCATCAATACCAGGAATTGCCCAAAGTTGAAGAGGTAGACGATCCAAAGATTACAGGTCCTCTCGATGTCATTGTGCGTATTGGCGGTGCCGGTCTCTGTCGTACCGATCTGCACATCATTGAAGGCCAGTGGGCGGAGAAGTCAAACGTCAAGCTTCCCTACACGTTAGGTCACGAAAACGCAGGTTGGGTACAAGAGATTGGCTCAGCTGTGAGCAATGTGGCGGTTGGGGATACTGTGATTGTGCATCCACTTATCACCTGCGGTCTCTGTCGCGCCTGTCGTGCGGGTAACGACATGCATTGTATCAACTCAACCTTTCCTGGTATTTCGGTTGATGGCGGCATGGCAAACTTTCTCAAGACGACCGCTCGCGCCGTGGTAAAACTGGACCCGAAACTGGCTCCAAAGGACATTGCAGCCCTCGCAGATGCAGGACTGACCGCCTATCACGCTGTCAAGAAGTCGATACCTTTATTGTATCCAGGCACAAAGGTTGTCGTCATTGGAGCGGGTGGTCTGGGACATATTGGTATTCAATGTCTTAAAGCTCTAACCCCCGCCCAGATCATCGTCGTTGACAAGTCTCCTGCCGCTCTTGAATTAACGCGCAGTTGGGGTGCCGACTATACTGTTGTCGCTGATGGCACACAGGTCCAGAAGGTCAAAGAACTTACGGACGGCAGAGGGGCCGAAGCGGTCGTCGACTTCGTAGGCGAGAGTGGAGCGCAGCAAGAAGCGGTGCAGATGTTGCAACAGGCAGGCTCGCACTTCATCATTGGCTATGGTGGCAATTTGAACGTGCCCACCATAGACATCATCTCAGCCGAGATCAACTTCATCGGCAACCTCGTTGGTAGCTACAACGACCTCGTTGAACTCATGACCCTTACCGAGCAAGGCAAGGTCGCGCTCCATACAGCAATCTACCCGCTCGACGCCACTTTGGACGCCATCCATGATTTAGACAGCGGCAAACTGCGTGGACGCGGTGTACTTGTGCCCGCTTAGAGAGATGATAATGCAGATTAAAAAATTACTTTGAGAAGAGGACGGACGCCCACTGCCGCGCATCATTCCCCGAATGTGGCTCGGGGACTAGCCCTACCATAC
>CAXTUE010000072.1:0-12368 GCA_964247355.1 uncultured Ktedonobacteraceae bacterium
TCACAAGTGGGCGACGGGTGCCCGAAGATATCTCGGTCGTCGGCTTTGACGATGCCAGTCCCGATCTTCCTTACATCTCGCCCGCCCTGACCACCATTCGCAACCCGCTCATCGAGACGGGTCGTCTTGCCGTCGATGTCCTCTATCGTCTGATGCAACAGCAACCCCTGGAGACGACTCACCTCAAGCTTACGGCAAGGCTGATTGTGCGCGAATCGACTGCGAGGTGTAATAGTGTACAAGAAAACACTCTGGATAAGCCATTCAGCATAATCCAGAAATAAGCTTAAAATAGTTACCGGTCATTAGAAACGAGAGAGTATTTCGTGTCGCATCTGACAGTCGCACCTACCGCGCGTTCTTTTCGTAAGGACAATTCTCCTTTCTTTTACCTCGCAGACACTGCCTGGAGCGTCTTTACTGCTGCGCAGGAGGATGAATGGCTAGAATATCTGCGCTATCGTAGTGAGCAAGGTTTTACTGTTTTTCAAGCCACGCTTTTACCCATCCTGCACGACAATAGTGCTTCACGGAACAATCTCTTTCCCTTTCAACGGTATCCCGACGGCAGGATAAATTTCTTCTCGCTCAACGAAGCTTATTTTCAACGAGTAGCCACTATGCTAGAGCAGGCAGCACACTACGGGCTGACCTGTGGCTTAGCTTTGCTCTGGTGCAACTATGTACCTGACACATGGATGTCGCAACAGTTTCCCCAATACGTTATGCCATTGGACGCAATGCGCGCCTATGTAGAGTATGTGGTGACATTGCTAGATCGCTACTCGCCCATCTATATTCTCAGTGGTGATACTGATTTCCGCAGTCAAGCAACTATACACACATATCTTGAAGCATTGAGCATAGTCAAGCATCTGGCACCAGAGTCTCTTGCGTGTCTGCACTTGAGTCCCTACACCGACTTACCCACAGAGATTACGCAAGCGCACGACCTCGATTTTTATATGTACCAGTCGGGGCACCGGCTGCAAGAGCAAGCGTTTTGCTATACGCTAGCAGAACGCTTCTACGATAAAAAGCCGCAACGTCCTGTCGTCAACGGCGAACCTTGCTATGAGGGGCATGGCTATGGCTTTGAGTATGGACGTTATTCAGCGTTTTTCTTACGCAAAGCCTTCTGGCAAAGTGTACTCTCAGGTGCATGTGCGGGATTTACCTATGGAGCGCATGGGATATGGTCATGGCATCAACACGGAACCGACTTCAACAATGAAGAGTGGTCGAAAACGCCCTTTGACTGGCGTACTGCCCTACGCTTTCCTGGTGCCTGGGATGTTGCCTCAGGCAAGTGGCTTCTTGAGCGTTACGGTGCCTGGGAAGTAAGACCATACCAGGAACTGCTGAACATGGACACGGAAGAGATTCGCATGGCAATCACGCCCGATCAGCGCACAATCTTCATCTACCTACCTTATAACGTGAGAGTGCAGGTGAGGCAGAACTTGAGTATGTATAGCTTTGAGGGTATCGATCTCACTACACGCAATATCTTTCGTCTCCACACAACACATTCCGACGAGCAATCAACTATTGAAATGTCCGAGGTGAGCAATGACATGCTGATTGTTGGGGTACAACGGTAGGGACTTACTGCACACGGCCTCGTGCCAGGATTGTATATGAGCACGAGGTCGCGTGCAGTAGATAGGAAAAAGAAAGGCAAAACACATTCATGAGTACACTTATCAAACCAGGACTGTTTGGTCTGAATGTCGCGGCTGATGGGCGTCGCTCTGTCTACGATTTTCAGAACGAGGAACTGCTGGTACAGAAAGTTCCCGTTGATGCGGTCTTTATTGGCGATTCGATTACAGAGATGTGGGCACTGGACGCCTACTTTCGGGGAACGGGTGGAGTGCTTGCGAACAGGGGAATTGGTGGCGACGTTACGCTATACATTCTCCGCCGTTTCGCTGCGGACGTACTTCAGCTTCAACCACGACTGGTTGTGATTCTGGCTGGCATCAATAATTTCGCGGATATGGACAACTGGCTGAATCCTTCCCTGCTACGTACACCACAGGCAATCGAGAATGAGATTGTGAGCAATCTTAGCGAGATGGTCATGCTAGCTCGTGAGCAGCAGATTGAAGTTGCAGTTTGTAGCATCCTACCAAATAATATCCCTTTCAATAGCAACTTAGCGATACGAAATTCAACGATCAAGCATGCCAATGAGAGAGTGCGACGTATGGCTGATGAGCATGGGGCGATCTTCGTAGATTATCACCGACAGTTTGTGGCTGAGGATGGCCTCACCTTGCGCGATGGGTTCGCGGAGGATGGTCTTCATCCACACGCCAACGGCTACAAGCTTATGGCGGACACTCTGCTTGCAGCACTTGCACACATGCTGCTTAACATTCTTACTAGTAGGTAATTACTCTGAATGGGGTTTACACATGCACAGCCTCAAAATCACACTCATAGGCGTGGGTAGCTTTGTCTTTGGACCCAGCATGCTTAGTCAGGTGATCCTGGAACATCGCCTTGAGCATATCGAACTCGCACTGGTGGATATCGACGCCGAGGTTGTCGAACTGATGGCAGGTGTCGGGCGGCGTATGGCACAGCAGGTGGATGTGGACCTGACTATTTCAGCACATACACAACGCGTGGACGCTCTACAAGGAGCTGATTTTGTCATCAGTTCAATCGTGCGCGAGGGGTTCAAACGCTTTTACATGGATTATCAAATCATCCAGCGTTATCTCCCCGGTCATCAGGCAACTGAATTTGGAGGCATCGCGGGCATTAGCAACAGCTTACGCCAGATTGCCTTGATATCCGAATTAGTTGCTGATATGCGCAAGTATTGTCCTGATGCCTTGCTGTTAAACGTCTCGAATCCTTTGCCTCGTGTCTGTCAGGCAGCACAAATGTTGGGTATTTCTACGTTTGGCTTCTGCTCAGTTTCTCTACAAGCATACAGCATAGCGTGGCAACTTTTACACGGAGAGCTATTATCATATCCTTTTACAGCCGCCCGCGAACGTTGGTCAATCACCACTGCTGGCCTGAATCACTTCGTATGGCTTCTTGATTTTCATGATCGCGCCAGCGGCGAAGATCTCTTGCCCGCACTACGTCAAGCACTGGCACAAGGAAAGAGTACGGGCAATCCCGTCAGTGAGGCACTGGCGCGAGCAACAAACTACCTACTGTTGCCATACGACGATCACACAAGGGACTTTCTACGTCCCAGTAAGACAACATTTTCTCAGGAAGAGACACCTTTTCACGGCTCACGGTTACAACGGGAACAGCGCATTGCATTACTACAACGCGTCGTATCGGGAGCCGAGAACGTCGAGATGCTTTTGGGCAATCCATCATGGGAGAGACCTATTGATGCAATTGTGGCACTTCGAGGTGGACCTTCCGTTGCATTGCATGCGTTAGACATGACGAATACGGGGCAGATAAGCAATCTACCACACGGTATTTTTGTCGAAACACCCTGCACAATTGCACATGATAATCTACATCCACTGCAAGTCACTCTTCCTGAATCGGTCTTGCCACTTACTCTACGAACGGCTAAGGTGAGCGATACTCTCGTGCAGGCCGCATTAGAGCGGAGAAGAGACCTGGTTTATCTCGTGATTGAACTTGATCCAACTATAGAAGATAAAGCTGCCGGTTTGCAGGCTATCGATGCCTGCTTAGAGGCGCATGCTGATGTACTTCCCCAGTATCCCCAATTTTAGAAGGAGTTTCTACATGCATTCTGGTTATATCGTAAACGCACAATCTCAGGGGAAGCCCCTCATTCACTACTGGGAGACGAGTGTGGGGGCAGGACGAGCAAATGAAGGGTTGCGTGCCAGTTGGCAGGAACAATTACAACAGGTCGTCAATGCCTGTGGATTCCGCTCTATTCGCTTTCATGGCATCTTCCACGATGATATGTTCGTCTGCCAGAAAGTTCAGGACGAGTACCAGTATAACTGGCAATATGTTGACGAGTTGTTTGATCGTCTCCTGGCTAACAACATACGCCCCTTTGTAGAACTAGGCTTTTGTCCGCATGATATGGCCTCTGGCGAAGACACTATTTTCTGGTGGAAAGGCAATATCACACCGCCCAGAGAGTATAGACAATGGGGTAATCTCGTGACAGAGGCGGTGCTGCACTGGATCGCTCGTTATGGGCTGAATGAAGTGAGGCACTGGTATTTCGAGGTCTGGAATGAACCTAACCTCTCCGCCTTCTGGTCGGGCACACAAAGCCAGTATTTCGCGCTCTATAAAGAGAGCGTACGAGCAATCAAGGCAATTGATTCTCATTTACGCGTTGGTGGTCCTGCGTCGAGCAACTACTTGCCCGACAGACTTTCGATTCCTGATAGTGTTGATGACACTAGAGGATTTAGCGAGCAAGTACTGCGCAACGATGACGTTGCATGGAAGGCGGTCTGGGTCGAGCAGTTCCTCTCATTCTGCCAGCAAGAGGAGTTACCCGTTGATTTTGTCTCGACGCACCCCTATCCTACTGACATCGCGCTCGACCTGACGGGAGAATGCAAAGTGTTTAGCCGTAATATCAGTGCTACGGTACGAGATTTGACATATATAAGAGAGCTAGTCAACGAAAGCGCATATCCAGACGCCGAAATTCATCTTACAGAGTGGAGCAGTAGTCCTTCGCCGCGCGATTTCGCTCACGATTATCTCCCGGCGGCAACCTTCATCGTTAAAGCCAACATTGAAGCATCCGGGCTGGTCGATTCGCTCTTGTATTGGACGTTTACCGACATTTTCGAGGAAACTGGTGCTGGCAAAGATGCCTTTCACGGTGGCTTCGGTCTCATCAATTTTCAAGGTATTGTTAAACCGACGTTCCACGCCTATCGCCTTCTCCATACTTTGGGGGATGAGGAAATCTATCGCACGCATAGTTGTATCGCTACTCGTCACTCGCGAACCGCTGACATCAGTATTTTGCTGTATCACTATCCAGATGAAGTTACGACAGTAGTCCCAAGAGCTGAGACGCTTGAGGAGGCTCAAGCAACACTACGAATGGGGACAATAGAAAATGTCTCTCTGGAAGTCCGCAATCTCGTTCCCAACACCAAATTTGTCATAGAAATCCTCGATGAGCACCATGGTTTCGCCACTCCTGAGTGGGAAGCAATGGGTTGCCCATCCAGCCTCAACCACGAACAAACTCGTACCTTGCAAGCTAGCGCGTGGAATACGTATAATGAGTTCGTCATTGCGGACGCTTCCGGTGTCTTATCGATCAACCTCAGCCTGAAACCCTGGAGTTTGGTCTCTATTCGGACGCAATAGGATGCTGTTTGGAGCGTTGCAAAAGCACAGGTCTTGCTAGAAATACTCAATTGAATGCGAGAAAGGTTTCTTATGCTTCCTCCAAAGTGGTTATACTATCTGTTGCTTCTCGTCGTCTTTGAATTGTTAGCGGACGTACTGGCAAAGCAGTTTGCGGTAAGTGGAAAGCTTGTATTCGCAGTTCTTTCAATTGTTGGCTTTATTGCCGCGAACACAGCATGGCTTATTAGTTTGCGGACGGGTGCTGAGTTGAGCAAGGGTGCTGTCTTATTCTCGGTTCTTTCGGGCATTGGAGCCGTGCTTATCGGTGTATTTGCCTATCATGAGAAGACAACGCCATACCAGATTATTGGGCTAGTGCTAGGAATTGCCGCAATTGCCTTCCTTTCGATAGAATAATACATGTGTATGCTCTATTGCGTCTTATAGCAAGATGCGTTATGATTATTCCGGTAATTGGACAAAAAAAGAGAACATTTTATACCCCTATGCGGTTAAGCAATAGGGGTCTATGCTATTGCTTACCTGCATTTGTTGGAGGATGTTGTGACTCTACAGGGACTCCTTTCGCTGCTGATACAGCGACCAGAATATAAACGTTTGTTAGAGCAGATTCGCAATGCAGACGGGTTACCTGCTCTGACAGGTATTAACGAAGCGGCCCATCCGTATGTTGTTGCTGCAATCGCACAGACTTTAAAGCAACCGCTCCTGTATGTCGTCAGCGATGAGACACAGGCGAGCCAGACAGCCGAGTCATTAAAACAGTTTGTGGCGGCACCTGATGATGTCCTGTGTCTTCCCGACCGCGATGCGTTGCCCTATGAGCGACTTATCAGTAACGCCGCGACCACGCAGGAGCGCATGCAGGCACTTATCGCGTTGGTACAAAAGAATCGCGTACCACTTGTCGTGTGTTCAGCACGTGTCTTGACGCAGCTTGTTATTCCTCCGCAAGAGTTAGCCGCGAACCTGTTCACGCTGCAAACGGCGCAAGAGGTGGACCTGACGATGATGCTTGAGCATCTCTACAATCTTGGCTATACGCCGGTTGCTGAGGTAGAGGAGCCGGGACAGTTCAGTCATCGCGGCGGTATCGTCGATCTTTTTCCACCAACACTCCCGCGTCCTATTCGCGTAGAATTTTTCGGCGACGAGATAGAGTCGCTACGTACGTTTGATCAGGAAACGCAACGCTCGTTAAATCCTGTTTCGACCTGTACCATTGGACCAGCACGTGAGGCACTGCCAACGCGTGGGCCAGAGGCTGCGCAAATCCTGGCGGATTTGGATAGCTCTATGCTCAATCGTGATGCGGAAGAGCATTGGAAACAAAACCTGGACGAGCTGCAGCAGAAACATTCTTTCGACGATATCGCTTTTTTTCTGCCTTACCTGCACAGTCAAGCGACCGTGCTTGATTACCTGCCACGCAACGGTCTGCTTGTCTTTAATAATCCTACGAATGCCCAGAATCGTATTCGCGAACTCGACGATCAGGCACACGAGGTCAAGGAGCGTTTGGAGCAGGAACACGAAAATCCAACGCGTCTGCGTGACATGCATGTGAGTTGGAATGCACTAGAGCCGCAGCTACAGC
Organism: uncultured Ktedonobacteraceae bacterium; assembly: GCA_964247355.1. Classification (GTDB taxonomy): domain Bacteria; phylum Chloroflexota; class Ktedonobacteria; order Ktedonobacterales; family Ktedonobacteraceae; genus JBBQVS01. The sequence goes on from CAXTUE010000072.1 coordinate 6,920, forward strand.
AGCGTCGACAACTTCAGTTTGCTGACGCTCTCTCCACCGCCGAGGGCGATTTCGATATACGTCAGCAGGGTGGGACCGAGCACCTGATGCCATCATTTAGCAGTGCCAATTCCTACGGTGGGCGCCTACGCGCGTTTGTGCAAGACTGTCGCAAGGCACTGGATAGCCGCGAACGGGTGGTGATTGTTACTGCGCAGGCGCGTCGTATGGCAGAGGTGCTGAGCGACGAGAGCATCCTGGGCGAAAAAGCTATTCACGTTAGTGCAGGAACTAATATTGTGCAGTTGCCCGATGCTGGCACATTGGTGCTGCTGCAAGGCCAATTGATGGAAGGCTGGCAATCCTCTTCACTGGGCTTACACATCTATACCGATACTGAAATCTTTGGATGGTCCAAACGACGCAATGCGCAACGTCGCAAACCTGTCACGCCTGCGTCGTTTCTCGCTGAGGTCAACCCCGGCGATTACGTGGTGCATCAAGAGCATGGCATTGGTCGCTTTGAGGGTCTGGTCAAGATGAATATGACCAATGTTGAGCGCGAATACCTGCTTATTCACTATGCTGGTACTGATCGCCTGTATATTCCAACGGACCAACTTGATCGTGTGACGCGTTACATTGGCATGGGCGAAGCTGTTCCCGCGTTAAGCAAGCTCGGCACAACAGAGTGGACACGTGCTAAATCGAAGGTGAAGGAAGGCGTACAGGACATCGCACGTGACCTGTTGCGTCTCTACAGTGCGCGTGAGGCCGCTCCAGGACACGCGTTTCCACCGGACTCAGAGCAACCGTGGCTACAAGAACTCGAAGATGCATTTCCCTATGATGAAACGCCCGATCAGGAGCGAGCGATTGAGGAGGTTAAGGCCGACATGGAACGGCCTCGTCCAATGGACCGGCTCGTGTGCGGCGACGTGGGCTATGGAAAAACTGAGGTCGCGTTACGCGCAGCATTCAAGGCCGTGCTGGACCAGCGACAAGTTGCTGTGCTGGTGCCAACAACGATTCTTGCGCTGCAGCACTACAACACATTCCGTGAACGGTTGAAGGCGTATCCTGTACGTGTCGAGTTGCTAAGTCGTTTCCGTTCTGAGAAAGAGCAGAAGCAGGTATTAGAGGACCTCGCGTTTGGCAAGGTCGACGTGGTGATTGGCACACATCGCTTGCTGCAGAAGGACGTGATCTTTTTCAATCTGGGGCTGCTGATAGTGGACGAAGAGCAGAGATTTGGCGTTGTGCATAAGGAACGTCTCAAGCAGTTGCGGAGCGAGATCGATGTGCTGACAATGACGGCAACACCGATTCCACGCACAATGCATATGGCACTGGTCAACCTGCGCGACATGAGCGTTATCGAAACGCCACCGCAGGAACGCTTGCCTATTCGCACGGTTATTCGCGAATACGATGATGCATTGATACGCGAGGCTATTCTGCGCGAGATTGATCGCGGCGGGCAGGTCTTTTTTGTGCATAATCGTGTGCAGGGCATTCAGGTAATCGCTCAAAAGTTGCAGAGACTTATTCCAGAGGCGCGTATCATTGTTGGGCATGGGCAGATGAACGAAGAGCAGTTGGAACGCGTCATGATCGACTTCTCCAATGGAGAATTTGATGTGCTCGTCTCGACAACGATCATCGAAAATGGACTGGATATTCCAAACGCAAACACGATTATTGTCAACAACGCTGCCTTCTTTGGGCTCTCGCAGCTTTACCAGTTGCGTGGACGTGTCGGACGCGCTACGCAACAGGCATATTCGTACTTCTTTTATGGGAAGGATGCAAAGCTGACGCAGATACAGGAGAAACGTCTACGCGCCATCTTTGAGGCGACCGAGTTAGGTGCTGGTTTCCGTATCGCGATGAAAGACCTGGAAATTCGTGGCGCAGGCAACCTACTTGGCTCGGAGCAATCAGGCTCGATGAACTCGGTCGGCTTTGACTTGTATTGCAAACTGCTTGCGGAGTCGATACAGGAGATGCAGGGCAAGCAAAACGAACTCACGACGGTAAGTACAACGGTTGACCTACCCATAGATTCGTTTTTGCCCGATGATTATATTGGTGATCGTACGCTCAAAGTCAACTTCTACCAGCGTTTAGCACACTTAAGCACACCTGAGCAGGTCGAGGCAATGACCGCCGAAATGACGGACCGTTTCGGTGCGCCACCACTTGCTGTGCAAAACCTAATTACGCTTGTGCGATTGAAGGTTGAGGCGTCGCGTCTAGGCTTCGAGTCCATCGCCATAAAAGACAACGAATTTGTGCTTACAGTGAAACGTACGATTGTGCCCAACCGTATCGCGCTCTATCGCCGTTTCCGCAACGATGCGCGTGTCCAGCAAGGCGTTATCCGCATTCCAAAGCGTCTTTTGGGGCAGAACTGGTTAGAGCAATTACAGGAGTTGTTACCTACAATCACCGCCACAGCATCACCAGCAGCATAGAGCTAAAGACAAACTCATGCTATTTTGCTTGTTCGCAAGTTTTTTGGCCGTTGCTCATGACGAAATCGTTCTAACGCTTAGTATGCATAAGATGGAAGGTGAGTGCCTGCTTATAATCGAGTAGGCTAACACGCCCATTTTTGATTACCTGATTGGCAAGATTGAGCAAGGTAGAAACCACTTGTAGACGCGTGCTGTCATAACGCTCCTGCTGATGAAGCATCTCTAAAAGCTGTGGCGGACTCTGATGTGTTATTTCTAATCCCGCCTGGATAGCCTCAACGCGTAGCCAGATAACAAGCTGGTCGCGCATTTGCTCAAAAATCGCGATATCATCATCGCCGACGCGCATCGCTACACCACCATCATGCTCGCGTTTACTCACCTTTGACGAAGAGGGAGCAAGTGCGACGATTGGTGCAGCAGTTGACACAGAATTTTGAGTATTCTCAGTTTGCGAAACTGGTGCAACAGGCATTGATGATACAGGCGGCATAACCGTTGATGGTCGTGTCACCGTCGCGGAACTCGATGCACTCACGGAGTCAAGGGGTTGTGCGGGTGGTATTTGTGTTGAGTGTAATGAATTATCCGTCGCTGGTACTACAGGGGAAACTGTTTCCTGTCTTCTTATGGAAGGTGTGCTTGGCTGAACTACTGATGCCGCGGGTGAGAGTGGCATAGTAGATCGTTGTGGAGTTACCTTTGGCAGCGATGCCGGGTCAAGAGGCGTGGTGCTCTTTGTGCTTTGCGCCGGTGCAACGTGTCCATTTTTTTGTGCTCTACTACCAGATTGTTGGATAGGCTCTTGTTCGACACGAGGCGTGCGATTAGGCTTATGTTGAGAACCTCCTGACACAGGTGTGGCGAGGCTTTCATTTGCAGTCTTAGCCTCACCACGCAATTCCTGTAGCTGCTGCTGCAGGAGCGTAGTTGCTGTCGCGATTTGCTCCCATGTAGGTTCAGCGTATCCCTTTCCCAGAATAGCCCACGAGACCGCCTGCCTCGGACTCCCAAATGGCGGGATGCTCTGTCGATCTTGCCGTTGACCCGCGATGTGATTGCGTAAGCCCTGTGCAACGGTAGTTGACGTGGACGTAATCAACATGCGTATATCAGGCATGCGCTTACGTCCTTGCTCCCCAAAGAAACTGCGATTGCGTTGCACAAACTGAATAAACAAGCGCTCAATGGACCGTTGAAAATCGGATGACATCAAGTCAATGCGATTCCATGCCGTGAAATCCACCGAACTCAGGTACAACCAGACCTCTTGACGCTTAGCACGGTCAACCGGACGCATTCGGAGCGAATTCGTACGATAGTCATAGAAACGTGGATAGCAGAAGTTCGCGATAATAGTCTCCGCCAATTCTGCTTTCAAACGTGCCACCTCTGCCGGTGGGAGCTGGCCTAAATAGATACCCTTCACGTCAACCTCTTTCGTGCTACTAGGTCTCAAATACGTTTTTCGCGTTCAACTATATCATGGAACGGTGTGAATTGCCACAATTTGTACAGCCTTCCTATTCTGCAACAAGGAAACGTTGGCTGGTGCCTGCACAATATGCAACGGAAGCCGAGCACTCACATCCATTATTGTTTTCCCATCTTGTACAAGAGGGACAAGCGCGATAGACACATGAGCTGTACCGACAGGAACGCGATTGGCCTGCACATTAAATAATCTACTTGTCAGACGTATTGTTGCGCCAGTTTTAAGTGTATGTGTCTGGCACCAGGATACAGCTGGGAAGTCTGTGGTGCCTTGATACTCGTTTCCGTGTTTGTCTGTCATAAACGTCAAGACTTGTAGTGGTGTTGCAAATGGAGCACTAATTCTCCAGTATGTTGTCACGGTCAGCGAGTCACTGCTGACACTAAATGATGAAGGCGCGTCCAGATCATAGCCAATCAAGTTCATTGTCGCTTGAGAGGTTTTAGGATTTGCAAACGCCACGTCCATAGAGTTTTCTATGTTGCTAGACGCAACATTTATGTAGGAACAGAAACTTTCTGGCAAGTTCGGTAACACTAAAACATCACTTACATATTTTCCAGGCTGAACTGGCGAAAGCGCGGAAACGCCAGGAGGTGGTAAACCACGCTTCAATAATAAATACCCGTCGCGCGCCACAATAATACCATAGTGACCATTGATCATCACACTTTTAGCTGCGTTGATGTAGTCATATGAGTTACCGAAGGGTGTAATGTCGCTCGTCACATCCAGAAAGATATAGTCGGCCACATCATCACCGTAGGGAAACTGATAGATGTAGTTACGCTGGCTGATGTGTGGAATAAGATTTGATTGTGCCGAGACCGAGGCGCTTGACGGAATCATATTAATAATCGGTTGTGCAAAATCGTTATGGGTCTGTTGCATTGGCCATTTGAACTGCTGCGAAAAAGGCGCTGTACCACGCTCATAGTCGGCATGGTACACGGCGAAGAGAATCAGGCACAACAATGCAAAGAGGATGCCGCTCTGTGCAATCCAGTTTGCACGCTTAATAGGGAAAGAAAATTCGTTATTTCTTTGTTCCATTTGTACTCGAAGCGCAGCAAGAAATCTTTGCATAAGCCAGATTATCAATACCAACGCCTCGATAGTTGAAAAGATCAAGACAGGAATCATTTCAGCGTCATATTGATAAAGACCACTATATTGACTTCCATTTGTGCTAAGCAGGTTCAAGGCTAATGTGGGCAACATCAGCACCCATATCCAGGGCGCAAGCAAGGCAAGGTAGGCTGTAGGAGCGAAGAGCGTCCGCAAGTAGAAAAAATGATCGTGCTCAAACACATGATCTTTGAGCAACGATACGGGATGACGCAAAACATATTTAATCGCCTGTACAGGACCATTTCCTAGATATGCATAGCGTGATGCCAGTAAGGAATGACCTGTGGGGCTAGAAATGTGCACAATATAGAGACCTACGCCAGTCCAGATAGCAGCAATTGCTATCAAGGCCAAGCCACTACAG